>DATBUG010000393.1:0-5433 GCA_036516315.1 Citricoccus sp. | reverse complement strand
CCGTGGACACCCTCTCCCAGCTGGAGGACCTGGGCGACCAGATCGTCATCCAGACCGGCGCCTCGCTGACCTGGGAGCACCTGGACTTCAACTTCATGGAGGGCTCGCCCTTCGCGGACAACCTCGAACTGCGCAAGGCCTTCGCCATGTGCGTGCCCCGCCAGCAGATCGTGGACAACCTGATCAAGCCGGTCGACCCCGAGGCCCAGGTCATGAACGCCCGCGAGGTCTTCCCGTTCCAGGACAACTACCAGGAGGTCGTGGACGCCGCCTATGACGGCAGCTACGACGAGGTGAACATCGAGGAAGCCAAGAAGATCGTCGAGGCCGAGGGCGCCGAGGGCACCACGGTCCGCATCGGATACTCGGCTCCGAACCCGCGCCGATCCGACACCGTGGCGGCCATCAAGTCCTCCTGTGACCAGGCCGGCTTCGAGATCGTGGACGCCGGGCACTCGGACTTCTTCGGCGTCGTCCAGCCCCAGGGTGACTACGAGGTGGCCCTGTTCGCCTGGGCCGGCTCCGGGCAGATCGCCTCGGGCCAGAACATCTACAGCACCGGCCAGCCGCAGAACTACGGCGAGTACTCCAACGAGGAGGTCGACGCCGCCTGGAACAAGCTCGCCGGCTCCGTTGACCCGGCCGTGCACGCCGAGCAGGTGAAGGTGATCGAGAAGCTGCTGTGGGACGACCTGTTCGGGATCCCGCTGTACGCCCATCCGGGCATCGTCGCGCACTCGGCGGACGTCGCCAACGTCCGCGACACCGCCACCCAGAGTGGCGCGGTGTGGAACGCCCAGCAGTGGGTCCGCGCCGAGTGACACCCGCCTGATCTGACCCCACGGGGCTGATCCACCACCGCTGAGGCCCGGCCACCATCCGGCTGGGCCTCAGCCGTGCCCCTCCCGGCGGGTTCCTCCGGCGGGTCCCTCCGCCGGGGGAGCGGGCCGTGTGGTGTGATCGAGCCGACGTCCACGAAACCCTGGCACGGAAGGCAACGTTCAGTTGTGCTGACATTCATCCTCAGGCGCTTCGGCAGCTCGTTCCTGGTGCTCCTCGGAGCCTCGGCGCTGCTCTACGTCCTCACCATCAACTCCGGTGACCCGCTGGCGGACCTGCGCGAGTCCAACGCGGAGAACCGCGAGTACCTGATCCAGCAACGCAGCGACTACATGAACCTGGAGATGCCCTGGTACCAGCGCTACTGGACCTGGCTCACCGGGGTCGGCAAGTGCTTCATCGGCCAGTGCGACCTCGGCACCAACCGGCAGGGACAGCAGGTCGTGGACCTGTTGCAGCTGGCCGCCGCGTCCACGCTGCGCCTGGTCCTGCTGGCCACCGTGCTGGCCATGGTCTTCGGCATCATCATCGGCATCCTGACGGCCATCCGCCAGTACTCGGGGATGGACTACGTGGTCACCTTCCTGACCTTCCTGTTCTTCTCCCTGCCGGTCTTCTGGGCGGCCGTGCTGCTCAAGGAGTACCTGGCGATCGGCTTCAACGACTGGATGGCCGATCCGGGCTTCACCTGGCCGGCGGCCATCCTCGCGGGACTCATCCTGGGCGTCGTCCTGCAGGCCCTGCTGGCCGGATCGCCCCGGCGCCGGCTCTTCACCTTCCTGGCGGCCTTCGCCTTCACCGTCGTGGCCATCCCGTACCTGGACTGGCTGAACTTCGCCCGGTACCCGCAGCTGGGCCCGGTGGTCATCGCTCTCGTCGGCGCGGCGGCGGCGGTCGGCGCCACGGCACTGGGCGTCGGGCTGCAGAACCGGCGCGTGCTCTATGCGGGTCTGGTCACCGCGGCGCTGGGGCTGGTGGCCTACTACGCGACCTACACGCTGCTGTGGGACCCGAGCTGGCTCATCCTGATCCTGCTGGCCCTGGTGTCCGTTGCGGTGGCCGTCGCCGTCGGCCGGCTGATGGGCGGGTTCTCCAAGGGCGCCGCCACCGTCGTCTCGGTGTTCACCGCCCTGGTCATGGGGCTGTTGATCGTCACCGAGCACCTCTTCCGCTCCTGGCCGGGGTACCTGCAGATCGTCGGCCGTCCGATCTCCACGATCGGCTCGCAGACCCCGAATTTCTCCGGCACGTTCTGGGAGGACTTCCTGGACAAGGGCACCCAGCTCCTGCTGCCGACCATCCTGCTGGCCCTGATCTCGGTCGCCACCTACTCCCGCTACACCCGGGCCTCCATGCTCGAGGTCAGCCAGCAGGACTACATCCGCACCGCCCGGGCCAAGGGCCTGGGGGAACGGCAGGTCATCCTCAAGCACGCCTTCCGCAACTCGCTGATCCCGATCACCACGATCATGGCATTCGACTTCGCCGCACTGATCGGTGGGGCCGTCATCACCGAGCAGGTGTTCGGCTGGAAGGGCATGGGGGACCTGTTCCGCGTCGGACTGATGCAGGTGGATCCGGCCCCGGTCATGGCCTTCTTCCTCGTCACCGGCACGGCCGCCGTGCTGTTCAACCTGCTGGCGGACATCCTCTACGCCGTCCTCGATCCGCGGATCAGGGTGTGAGCGAGATGAGCACGAGCAACGACCCCCGCAACGAGCAGGACCGGAACACCATGGACGAGAACGCCTCACGCATCGCCACCAGCGAGCAGGAACCGGTGCAGGACGGGCGGCCGGCCGTGGACATGGCGAACCTGGCCGAGGTCGAGGACGCCCGGCTGCGGCAGAAGACCGGGAAGTCCTACAGCCAGGGCCAGCTGGTCCGCCGCCGGTTCCGCAACCACAAGGCCGCCATGGCCTCCGCGGTCTTCCTGGGGCTGATCTTCCTGCTGGCCTTCACCTCCATCGGCTGGGCCGGCATCCCCGGGTGGTGGGACAAGAGCTACCTGCAGTCCTCCGCCGTCGTGGACGGTGGCGCACCCACCCTGTCCGTGGTCCCGCAGTGGCTGGGCGGGGAGGGTATCCGCTGGGGCGAGCACCCCTTCGGGCAGGACAACACGGGCAAGGACTACTTCGCCCTCGTCATGCGCGGCACGCAGCAGTCCCTGATCATCGCCCTCGTGGTCGGGCTGGTGTCCACCGTCATCGGTGCGGTCATCGGCGCCATCTCCGGGTACTTCCGCGGCTGGATCGACTCGGTGCTGATGCGCCTGACCGATCTGGTCATCGTCATCCCGCTGCTGGTGCTGGCCGCTGTCCTGGGCCGGATGACCGCCGGCCTCAACGCCGGCATCATCCCGCTGGCGATCGTGCTGGGCCTGGTCACCTGGACCTCCCTGGCGCGGCTGGTGCGCGGGGAGGTGCTCTCGCTGCGGGAGAAGGAGTTCGTGGCCGCCGCCGTCGCGATGGGCGCCCACCCGGCCCGTGTCATCGGGCGGCACCTGCTGCCGAACACCATCGGCGTGATCGTGGTCAACGCCACCTTCGCCATCGCCTCGGCCATCCTGCTGGAGACCTCACTGTCCTTCCTCGGCTTCGGGGTGCAGGCACCGGACTCCTCGCTCGGCCTGCTGATCAGCGACTACCAGAACGCCTTCACCACCCGGCCGTGGCTGTTCTGGTGGCCGGGCATGCTCATCCTGGCCATCGCGCTGTCCGTGAACTTCCTCGGTGACGGGCTGCGGGACGCCTTCGATCCGCGTCAGGGAGCGCGGACCGCGGGGCGGCGCCGCCGCTTCGGAACCTTCGGTATCTCGGGCCGGGAGAAGGCCCTCGACAAGGCCGCGCTGGAGGGTCCGGCGGGCGCCGGGGGCCGCGACGTCCCCGGTCCGCAGCCCACCAACACCTCGGGGCACGGCGGACTGCTCGGCGGCGGAAACTAGGCGGGAGTGAGAGACATGGGCATCTTCAAACGCACCCAGCACGAGAACGACGAGGCCTCCCGCCCGGGGAGCCGGGGCACCGGTCCCCGGCGCGTGGTCGAGCGGCACCCGGACCTGGACGGACGTCCCGTGCTGTCCTTCCAGGACCTCTCGGTGAGCTTCGACACCGAGTTCGGCCCGGTGGAGGCGGTCAAGGGGGTCAGCTTCGACATCAGGCCCGGTGAGGTCGTGGCCCTGGTCGGGGAGTCCGGATCCGGCAAGTCGGTCACCTCGGCCACCGCGATGGGCCTGCTGCCGGGCAACGCCACCGTTTCCGGCACGGTCACCCTCGGAGACCGCGAGGTCACCGCCCTGGACGACGCCGGGCTGCGGCGGATCCGTGGCCGGCACGTGGCCATGGTGTTCCAGGAGCCGATGACCGCGCTGAACCCGGTGCTGACCGTCGGGGACCAGCTCACCGAGGCACTGAACCTGCACGGGATCGCCTTCGGCTCCGAGGCGGACCGCCGGGCCGCGGAGTTGCTCGAGATGGTCGGCATCCCGGACGCGCAGCACCGGCTCAAGCACTACCCGCATCAGTTCTCCGGCGGCCAGCGCCAGCGCATCGTCATCGCCATGGCGATCAGCTGCTCGCCCGAGGTCATCATCGCGGACGAGCCCACCACCGCGCTCGACGTCACGGTCCAGGCCGAGATCCTGGAACTGCTGCGCTCGCTGAAGGACCGGCTGAACACCGGGATCCTGCTCATCACGCACAACATGGGCGTGGTGGCGGACATGGCCGACCGCGTCTGCGTGATGCTGCGCGGTGAGCTGGTGGAGTCCGGTGAGGTCCACCAGGTGATGCAGGACCCGCAGCATCCCTACACGCGGCGGCTGCTGTCCTCCGTGCCCCGGCTCGGCGCCGGACTGGAGGTCGCCGAGCCCGAACCGGTCACCGAAAGCCAGACGCGCGCCGTCTATGCCATCGAGGCACAGGGGATGTGCATCGAGTATGAGCACCGCGGCAAGAGGAACCGGGTGGTGCACGACATCGACTTCACGGTCGCCCCCGGGGAGATCGTGGGGCTGGTGGGGGAGTCCGGTTCGGGCAAGTCCACCATCGCCAAGGCCGTGCTCGGCCTGCTGCCCGTGGCGGAGGGATCGCTGAAGATCCACGGCGAGGACCTGACCCGGATGGCCGGTGCGCAGGCCCGGCGGATGCGCAAGCGCATCGGGGTGGTCTTCCAGGACCCGGCAGCCTCCCTGGACCCCCGGTTCCCGATCGGGGACATCATCACCGAGCCGATGGTGATCCACCGGGTCGGGGACCGGAAGTCCCAACTGGACCGGGCCTACGAGCTGCTGGACGCGGTGCGGCTGCCGCGCTCCGTGGTCAACCGGTACCCGCACGAGCTCTCCGGCGGTCAGCGCCAGCGCATCTCGATCGCCCGCGCGCTGACCCTGGACCCGGAGGTGCTGATCGCGGACGAGCCCACCTCGGCCCTGGACGTCTCCGTGCAGGCGGCCGTGCTGGACATGTTCGCCGAGCTGCAGTCGCGGTACGAGTTCGCCTGCCTGTTCGTCTCCCACGACCTGGCGGTCGTGGACATGCTGGCCCACCGGGTGCTCGTGCTCAAGGACGGGCGGCAGGTGGAACAGGGGCCCAC
>DATBUG010000392.1:0-1731 GCA_036516315.1 Citricoccus sp. | reverse complement strand
CGGTGCCGGCCCACAGGCCGGCGGGCAGCGCGTCGGCAGCGTCCACCCGCCCGCCCGGGAAGGCGGACACCCCCGCGCTGAAGGCCAGCGCCGCGTGCCGGGTGATGGTGAAGACCTCTGGTCCGGTGCCCGTTCCCGGCCTCAGCAGCAGGACCGTGGCGGCCAGCGGGACGTCGGGGGCGGAAGGCGTTGCGGAGGAGGTCATGGCCTCAGGGTAGGCCGTCCGGGGCGGGCTACGGCGTCCATGGCGTCCATGGCGGACGGGGGTCCGTGGTGGGCGGTCGCCGGGGAGTGGCCGTCCGCCCCTCGGCCCGGCGGGGTCTCAGCCGGTCAGGGCCCGCCAGGCCATCCCGGCGAGCGTGTCCACCACGGAGGGGTCACCGCCGGCGGCGCCGGTGCTGTGCGGGGTGGAGTTGAGCAGCCCGAACGTGGCCATCAACCGGACCCGGCGCTCGTCGTCGGGCAGGTCCGGCCGGAGGGCGGAGAGCGGCCCGTCCCAGGACTGCACGTACTCCCGCTGCAGCCGGCGCACCCGCCGGTTGTCCTCCTCCGCCAGGGACGGCAGTTCGCGGTCCTGGAGACGGATCACGTCCGGGTCGGACGTGGCGAAGTCGAGGTGGAAGCGGATGAGGCGCTCGAGGGTCTGCTCGGCCGGGGCGCCGGCGTCGAGGATCTCGCGGCCGCCGGCCAGCAGGCGCTTGGAGACGTCGAGCAGGATCTCGGCGAGCAGGGCGTCCTTGCTGGCGAAGTGCTTGTACAGGGCCGGGCCGCTCATGCCGACTGCCTCGCCGATCTCCCCGGTGGACACGGCCGTGAAACCGCGCTCGGCGAACAGGTGGGAGGCCGAGCGGATCAACGCGGCGCGCCGGTTCGCCTTCTGGGTAGCCCTCCAGGTTGCGGTCATCGTGTCCTCCACTCGATGGGTCTGACCTGATCATAGACAATTTCGGTTAGAGGCCAGTAACCTGAATTCGGGAGGCGGTGACCCACGCCACAGCCGCGTACCGGCTCCGAAGCACGTCCTCCCCGATGACCACGCCGATGACCACCCGAAGGGCGGCCGCACCGATGTCGACCACCTATCCCGAGCTGATCGCCGAGCTGCGCCGGCGCCGGGCCGAGGCAGCGCTCGGCGGACCGCCGGCAGCGCGAGAACGGCACCTGGCCCGCGGCAAGATGCTCGCCCGCGACCGGGTCGATGCCCTGCTGGACGAGGGCAGCCCCTTCCTCGAGGTGGCGCCGCTGGCCGGCGAGGACCTCTACAACGGCGACGCCCCCGCCGGGGGAGTGGTGGCCGGCATCGGGCTGGTGCACGGCCGGCACGTGATGGTGGTGGCCAATGATGCCACCGTCAAGGGCGGGACCTACTACCCGATCACCGTGAAGAAGCACCTGCGGGCCCAGGAGATCGCCGCGGAGAACCGGCTGCCCTGCGTCTACCTCGTGGACTCCGGCGGTGCGTTCCTGCCCATGCAGGACGAGGTCTTCCCGGACCGGGACCACTTCGGGCGGATCTTCTACAACCAGGCCCGGATGTCCCGGGACGGCATCCCGCAGATCGCGGCGGTCATGGGCTCCTCCACCGCCGGTGGCGCCTACGTGCCGGCGATGAGCGACGAGACGGTGATCGTGCGCAACCAGGGCACGATCTTCCTGGGCGGGCCGCCCCTGGTGAAGGCCGCCACCGGGGAGGTCGTCACGGCCGAGGACCTCGGCGGCGGCGAGGTCCAC
>DATBUG010000391.1:0-4063 GCA_036516315.1 Citricoccus sp. | reverse complement strand
TGATGCGTGCCGAGGCCGCCCTGCGCACCCGGTACCTCGAGGCGGGGTTCACCGCCGTGCCCAAGGCCGAGCTGCGCCGTCGCCTGGCCGGGGCGGACCCGCGCTAGGCCACGGGGACCTGCCGCACCAGGCCGTCCCAGGACCGCTCGGCGACCGACGACGACGGCACGGCCCCCGCCCGGCCGTAGGCCTCGCGCAGTCCGGAGGCCACGGCGTCCACCGTCACGCCGGGAGTGGCCTCGCTGGCGGCACCGGCCGTGGCGGGGTCCCAGTCCAGACCCAGCGCTGCGTAGACGTCCACCAGCACGTCCCGGACCGGGGCGGGGTCCTCGACGACGAGGGATGAGGAGAACAGCCACGCGCCCTTGACGACGCGCTGGGCGGTGCCGACCAGCTTGACCGGGACACGCTGGCGCCCGTCCGGTCCGGGCGGCAGCGTGGCGTGCACGGAGAACTCACCGGCGCAGTATTCCCCCGGGACCTCGCCGACGGCGGCCGGCACCCCGAGGGAGCGGAACACCTCGGCGAACAGGGCGCCGAAGGCCGTGAAGCGCTCCCGGAACCCCTGCATGGCCTGGGCGTCCCGCTGGACGTGATCCACCACGAGGCTGCCGGGATGATAGGCGGCGGCCCGGCCGCCGGCGCGCCGGACCACCGGGGCGAAACCGTGGTCCCGGCAGGCCTGGCGGGCGCGCTCGAAACCGGGCAACCGGGTGTCCCGCTGCCCGAACGCGACGGTGGGCACGGGACGGTACAGGCGCACCAGCGGCGCCGTCAGCACACCGTCCCGCGCGGCCTGCAGCAGCGTGATCCCGTAGTCCAGGTCCTCGGCGGCCCCGAGGGTGGCCTCCTGGCGGACCCAGTCGAGCTCAGGCACCGGTGCCGGGCATCCGGCGGACGGTCTGAACCTGCTCCGAGCGCCCGAAGGGGCCGTGTTCGTCGTGCAACAGGGCGGAGGTGAGGCCGATGCCGTCCGGGCCCAGGTGGGAGGTCGTCTCGAGCCCGAGCCAGGCGCCGGCCGGCTCGCGGTAGAGGTGGACCTGCAGGTCCACGTTGGCGTACCCGTACCCGCCGGGGCCGTGGGGCAGCACCGGGGCCACCCCGTTGGCGGTGTCCACCATGCCCATCAGCCGCACCAGGTCCGGGGTCGGTTCCCCGGCGATCATCTCCACGTCCGAGGTCATCCAGCAGCGGCCGTGCCCCGGGGTGTGGTCCTCGGCCGCGCGGATCCGCAGCGCCCGGATGTACCCACCGGGCCAGCGCTCGGCCATGTCCGGGTACTCGGCGCACTCCCGCAGCGGGGCCAGCGTGGGTTCCGGTCCGGTGGCCCGATCGGAGGTGTCCGAGGTGACCAGGCGCCAGGCGCGGGCCACCAGCGCGGCCCGGCCCTGGGCCTGAAGGGTGGACTCCACGAGTTCGATCGTGCGTCCGGGCCGGACCGTGCGGGTGGTGACGGTGAGCGGGCCGTAGTGCAGCGTGCCGAGGATGTCGAAGGAGAGCCGGGCCAGGCGCAGATCCGCACGCGGTGCGTGGGCAAGGATCTCCGCGGTGACCAGTCCGGACACCGGCGCCATGTGCAGCTCGTCGTCCCGCCACGCCCCCTGGGCGTGGATGACCGAGTCGAACGCGGAGATCCGCACCCCGTCCTCGACGCGCGGTGGCGCGGTGCGCTGGAAGTTCGCGTCGACGTCGGGCCCTGCCGTGCCGGTCTCTCCGGCCATGGTGGTGGAGGTCATGGCCCTATCCTGTCAGAGCACGAGGGCCGGACCCGCGACCCGTGGTCGCGTGCCCGGCCCTCGATGCCGCCGTGGTGGCTACCGGCCCTCGTGGTAGCGGTGCAGGATGGCGGCCACCTCGCCGCTGGAGATGTTGCGCTCCGGTCTGAAGGTGCCGTTCGCGTAGCCGCCGGCCAGTCCGGACTTCTCCATCCAGGCGATGGCGGCGTGGTGCGGGCTGGAGGCGGGCACGTCCGGGAAGGCCTTGGACTTCGGCGCGCTGAACTTCGGCTTGGCCGAGCGGTACAGGAACGAGGCGAACTCACCGCGGGTGACGTTGCGGCCGACCCCGAAGGTGCCGTTCGAGAAGCCCTGGGCGATCTTGGAGTCCTTGGCCCAGCTGATGGGCGCGTAGAAGGTGTCCCCCTTCACCACGTCCTTGAACGGCTTGGTGGAGCTCGGGGTGTGGTTGGGTCCCACGTAGCGGTACACGAAGGCCACCGACTCGCCCCGGCTGATGGACCGGTCCTTGCGGAAGGTGTTGTCCTGCGAGTAGCCGCTCGAGAGCTTGGTGGTGTACATCCAGTCGATCGCGTCGTAGAACGGGGTGCCCGGGACGTTGTCCGTGAACGGGGTATCGCACGTGGCGGTGCTGGACCGCGTCTGGGACTGCCCCGAGCGCGTCAGCACGAGCCGGCTGACGGTGACGGGGGTATTGCTCTGGGAGACCAGGCGGACGTTGGAGCCTCCGGGCAGGTCGAGCGCGCAGTAGGACGATCCGCTGCTGCGGACCCGGATGGTCTGCACGTACTCGTCGTTGTTCTGGTAGACGGCGAGGTCGGCGGTCCCGTTCGAGGGCACGTAGAGGGCCAGTCCCAGGTGACGGACCTGGGCGGCCCCCTCCACCCGGATGACGGAACCCTGGCGGTTCAGGCGCACGGCCCGCCCGTTGGTGCCGCCGGAGGAGGCGGTCGCCGTGGCGCCGGAGGTGTACACGTCTCCACCGGACCAGTCCACGGGTGCGGTGTGCTGGCCGAGGTAGCGCTGCTTGCCCGGGACGCCGTTCCGCACGGCCCGCACCGCGTACTGGGCGGTCTCCCCCGCGTCGTTGCTCAGCGTGGTCGAGCGGCCCGTGAGGGTCTTGCCGGCAGTCCACGGCTGGCTGCTGATGTTCCCGCCGCCGTGCGGCACGGCGCGGTACATGATCTGGTAGCTGTCCGCCCCGGAGACCGCGTTCCAGCGGCCCGTGGCCACCACGCCGGCGGTGTCCAGCGTGTAGTGGTTGGCGGGCAGGGACGGGGTGCCCGGCGCCTGGGTGACGGGCCCGTTGTTGTTGACCGCCCGCTTCACCAGGATGTCCACGTTCTTGCGGATGGTGGGGATCTGCGCGTCCAGGTAGCGGCCGGGGCAGGCGGTGAGGTTGGTGACCTTGTGCCCGAGGATGGTCGGGACCGTCACCGTGGTGCCGGAGGTCCAGCGGGCCGTGCCCTTGCCGCTCTGGGTCAGCCGCGTGGTGCCGGTCGGGTTGACGTCGTAGCGGTAGGCCTGCCAGGCCAGCACGCGCTCGATGGCCTTGACCATGGCGGCGGGGGCGGCCGCGACGTCGTAGTTGCCCATCGCCGAGACGCCGATGGTGTCCGTGTTGACCCCGCCGGCCTGGGCGCCCTGGACCGGGGCGTCGATCGAGCCGCGGCGGCCCTGGTAGATCGTGCCGAACTTGTCCACGAGGAACTGGTAGCCGATGTCCCCCCACTGCAGGGTCACGGCGTGGTAGGAGAAGATGCCGCGGATCTGGGCGTAGGCCCCGGCCTGGGTGTAGTTGTTCGACCCGGCGGTGTGGTGGATGTACATCGCCTTGAGGTTGGTGGCCGGACGGCCCCAGTCCTGCACGACCGATTCGTTGGCGCCCCACTGGGCGCGGGTCACGATGGCCGGCTTGATGGCGTCGGCGTTGCTGGCCGCGGCCAGCGCGTCGGTGGTGCCCGTGAGCGGGCCCTCCTGCTCGTTCAGGGCCGGGACGAACTCCGCGCCCGTGGAGGTGGCGGAGGCTGTCGCCGCCGTCGCGGCGGCGGCCGGCTCCGCTGTGGAGGCAGCGGAGGCCGGGGTGAGCTTGCCGTCGGTCTCGGCCACGCCGGGGTTGATGACATCCACCCGCAGGCCCTGCGGCACCTCGCCATCGAGGGTGGACACCCGCGCCTGGACGGCGTCGGCGCCGCTGGAGACCAGCGGTTCGGTCCCGGTGCGGTCGGCGCCCGGGCGCTCGTCGCCGTCGTGGATCTCGAGCGTGGACCAATCGGTCCAGGCGCCGTCCTCGCGGACGCGGACGGACACGTCCGTGACCCTCGCGG
>DATBUG010000390.1:0-1567 GCA_036516315.1 Citricoccus sp. | reverse complement strand
CCACAGGTCCTGTTCGTGCGGCGTGAGCAGCCGTCCCGCGTGCAGGGTCAGCGCCTCGGCCCCGGGGTCGACCGGCACCCCAGCCAGGGTCCGCGCCAGGCCGGCGACCTCGCCGGGTCCGGCCTCCGGCACCGCCTCGGCGAGCGCCGCCTCCAGTCCGACCGGTGTCCAGGTGTAGGTGGCCCCCTCCACGGGGCGGCCGTCCACCAGGGTGTCCGCGTCCAGGCTCGCGGCGAAGGCGCCGGTCGGGGTGGTCATCCGGCCGTCGAGCCAGTCCGCCGTGGACAGGGCCAGCCGCCGGGCCAGTGCGGGGTGGCGCGGGTCCAGCGGCGCGAGGTGGTCGAGGAGTTCCGGCATCGCCGCCCACCGGGCGTACCAGCGCAGCAACTGGGCGTTGTCGTAGAGCATCTTCTCGAAGTGCGGCAGGGCCCAGGCCCGGTCGGTGGCGTAGCGGGAGAACCCGCCGGAGACGGCGTCCGCCAGCGCGGAGGTCCCGATCGCCTCCAGGGTGCGGCCGGCGAGGGCCCAGGCCTCCTGGACCACCGGCGCGGGCCCGGCGGCCGCGGCCTGGAGCAGGAAGCCCAGGGCCGGGCTGGGCGGGAACTTCGGTGCCGAGGCTCCGAAGCCGCCCGGCCCGGAGTCCTCCAGGACCGTCAGCTGTGCGACCGCGTCCCGGACGGCCTGCGCCGGCTCGTCCCCCGCCCGCTCACGGGGTCTGTCCCCGCGCTCGTGCCGGTCCTGCCCACCGGCCTGCCCACCGTCCTGCCCACCGTCCTGCCCCGAGGCCGCGCCCAGCACGACGGCGGCCAGCGCATTGGCCTGGCGCGCCACCCCGGCGGCCAGGGCGGCTGCCGCCCGGTCCACCTCGTCGCGACGCTGCGACCAGGCGGCGTGGACGGCCTCGAGCACCTGACGGAACGAGGGCATCATGCCCCCGTCGCCCAGGGCCCGGGGCGACGGCGGGTAGTACGTCCCGGCGTGGAACGGCCGACCCTGCGGTGTGGTGAACACGCTCATCGGCCAGCCGCCCCGGCCGGTCAGCAACTGGGTGGCGGTCATGTAGGCGTCGTCCACATCCGAGTGTTCCTCCCGGTCGACCTTGACGGACACGAAGTGCTGGTTCAGCTGCCGCGCCGTCTGCTCATCCTCGAAGGACTCGTGGGCCATCACGTGGCACCAGTGGCAGGCCGCGTAACCGATGGAGACGAAGACCGGGACCTCCCGGCGGGCCGCCTCGTCGAAGGCCTCGGCCCCCCAGGGCCACCAGTCGACCGGGTTCTGGGCGTGCTGGCGCAGGTAGGGACTCGTGGTGTTCGCCAGACGGTTGGCCATGGGGTCACCGTAGACCCGTCGTGCGGCAGCGGCCAGGGCCGCTCGGGGACGGGCTCAGTCGCGGCCGGAGTCCGGGGCCTTGGGCTCGGGGGCTGGGCCGGCCAGGTACCCCGGATACTTCTTCTGCAGGCGGGCGCGCTGGATGTCGATGCCGGATCCCGCCCGCTGGTCGTCGTCGAGCTCGTCCTCCGGGTGGCGCAGGTGCTCCGGCAGGTACCCCTGGTAGCGGTCCACG
>DATBUG010000389.1:0-8668 GCA_036516315.1 Citricoccus sp. | reverse complement strand
CGCGCGCGGTGCCACCCCCGGGTACGGCGAGGAGGCCGCCGCCGCGCTGGGGCTGGACCCCGCGGTCGTGTTCAAGACCCTGATGGTCAGGTGCCCGGACAGCGCGCTGGCGGCTGCCGTCGTGCCCGTGTCCGGCGCGCTCGACCTGCGCGCCGCCGCTGCCGCGCTGGGGGTCAAGAAGCTGACGATGGCCGATCCCGCCGAGGCCGAGCGCCGCACCGGCTACGTGGTCGGCGGCATCTCCCCCGTCGGCCAGCGGCACCCGGCACCGACCGTCGTCGACGCCTCGGCGATGCACCTGCCCCTGGTCTACGTCTCCGCCGGCCAGCGCGGGCTCGAGGTGGGCCTGGCACCCGCCGATCTGGTGGCGGTGACCGCAGCGGTCGTCGCACCGATCGCGGCGCACTGACGCTGCCGCCGCCCGGTTCAGGACGGCACAGGGCCGTTCAGTCCAGGGCGGAAGCCCCCCCGGTGGTGGCCGTCAGCGCCTCGGCGATCGCGTTCTCGGTGGCCTGCAGCACCTCGGACACGGAGTCCCGGGTGCTGCGGCTGCCGACCGGGGTGAGCGCGGCGGCCCGCACGTGCTCCTTGTCTACATCCGGGAACAGCCGGTGCAGCAGCCGGGTACTGCGCATCAGGGACACCAGCGGCCAGGTGAGCTCGTCGGCCGGGCGGGTACCGCGCAGCACCGCGCGCAGGGTGTCCTTGAGGTCCTTCTCGAAGTGCCGGTCCTTCTCCACGTAGCGCGTGCGGTGGAAGACCCACAGCACGATGCTCTCGTCCTCCTCGAGCACGCCCCGCTTGACCAGGGAGGCGGCCACGCCGTCCCGCAGGGACTGCCGGGAGAACCGGTTGATCCACTGCTCCGCGTCCCGGTGCCGGGTGAAGGCGCGGATGATGTCCCACACCTGTTCGAGGGGCCATTCGAGGTCCGGGGACCGGGCCCACTGCGGCGGGGACGGGTCCCCGGCGAACACCTCGGCGGGGTCCTGGATGCTGCGCACCGTCGTCTGGGTGACCTTCAGGCGGCCGCGGCGGGCCAGTTCCGCCAGGGCCGCCCCGGCCAGGCCGAGGCCCACGGTCGGCCCGTCGAGCAGCAGCCGGCCCTTCTGGTCGTCCAGGCACAGCAGCAGGAAGTATTCGGGCAGGTTCAGGGGGCGGTCGGCGACGGGCTCGGCGCTACCCGGGGTGGCCTCAGTCATGCCCCCATTGTGCCGCACGGTCACGGGCCTGGCGGTAGACCGTGGCGACTCGCTGGCCGACCGTCACGGCTGACGCCGCCGCCAGCAGGCCCAGCACCCAGGTGAGCACGAGCGGGTCGAGCCCGAGACCGGTCAGCCCCGCGGCGACGAGCGTGACCACCAGCCGTTCGGCCCGCTCGGCGATCCCCGTGTTCGCCTCAAAGCCCAGGGACTCGGCCTTGGACCGG
Source organism: Citricoccus sp. (assembly GCA_036516315.1). GTDB lineage: Bacteria > Actinomycetota > Actinomycetes > Actinomycetales > Micrococcaceae > Citricoccus. The sequence goes on along the minus strand of DATBUG010000389.1, from coordinate 7,239 downwards.
GCGTAGGACACCAGGTGGCCGAGGATGAGGCAGGCCGCGGCCGCGACCCCGCCCGGGACCAGGTCCGCCGGGCCGAAGCACCACAGCATCAGGCCCAGGAACACCGCGGCGTCCTGCACCCGGTCGAGCACGGAGTCCAGGAACGAGCCCCACGCCCCGGTGCGGCCGGCCAGCCGGGCCATCACGCCGTCCAGCACGTCCGAGAAGACGAACGCCGTGATGGCCACGGTGCCCCAGAACAGCTCGCCGGCCGGGAAGAGGACCAGGGCGCTGAGCACCACGCCGAGGGTGCCCACGATCGTCACCGCGTCGGCCGTGACGCCGCGCGCCAGCAGGAAGCGCGCCAGGGGCGTGAAGGCCCGCGTGGTCAGCGCCCGGGCGTGCCGGTTGAGCATCAGGCCGCGGGTCCGCCGGCGTCGGACGACTGACGCGCGTCGAACGCCGCCTCCGCCTCCGGCCAGGCCTCGGCGACCACCTGCCGCACGGTGTCCAGCGTGATGGTGATGTTCTTCGTTTGGGCGATGATCGGCAGGAAGTTGCCGTCACCGCCCCAGCGCGGCACCACGTGCTGGTGCAGGTGCGCGGCGATGCCCGCGCCGCCGGCCTTGCCCTGGTTCATCCCCAGGTTGAACCCGGTGGCACCGGAGGTCCGGCGCAGCGCCGTCATGGCGATCTGCGTGAGCCGGGACAGCTCCGCCGTCTCCTCCACCGTCAGGTCGGTGTAGTCGGGCACGTGACGGTACGGGCAGACCAGCAGGTGGCCGGCGTTGTACGGGTACAGGTTGCACAGCACGTACGCCGTGGTGCCACGGGCGACGATGAGCGAGTCCTCGTCCGCACGCTGCGGGGCCGCGCAGAACGGGCAGTCCGACTCGTCGCGGACCTGGTCCTGGCCTCCGCTGACGTAGGCCAGCCGGTGGGGGTTCCACAACCGCTGGAAGCCGTCCGGGGTCCCGGCCAGCTGGAAGTCGTCGGTGACCACGCCGTCGTCGGGTCCCACGGGGTCCTCCGGTTCGAGCCCGCCCCGGCGTCCCGGCGCGGAGGTCACTGGATCTCCCGGTTCCTCACGGCGGCCACGATGCGCTCGACGGCCTCGGCCACGGGCACGCCGTTGTCCTGGCTGCCGTCCCGGAAGCGGAAGGAGACGGCGCCGGCCTCGGCGTCCTCACCACCAGCGATGAGGACGAACGGCACCTTCTCCTTGGAGGCCGTACGGATCTTCTTCGGGAAGCGGTCCGAGCCGTCGTCGAGCCGGGCGCGGATCCCCTGGGCCTTGAGCTGGGCGACCACCTCGGCCAGGTAGTCGTTGAAGGCCTCGGCGACGGGGATGGCCACGACCTGCTCTGGGGCGAGCCAGGCTGGGAAGGCCCCGGCGTAGTGCTCGGTGAGCACGCCCAGGAAACGCTCGATCGACCCGAAGAGCGCGCGGTGGATCATCACCGGCCGCTGGCGGGTGCCGTCCGCGGCCTGGTACTCGAGGTCGAAGCGCTCCGGCAGGTTGAAGTCCAGCTGGATCGTGGACATCTGCCAGGTGCGGCCGATGGCGTCCTTGGCCTGGACCGAGATCTTCGGGCCGTAGAACGCGGCTCCGCCCGGGTCCGGCACGAGGTCGAGCCCGGAGGCGGTGGCGACCTCCTCGAGGGTGCGGGTCGCCTCCTCCCACGCCTCGTCGTCCCCGACGAACTTCTCCGGGTCCTTGGTGGAGAGCTCGAGGTAGAAGTCGTTGAGCCCGTAGTCCTTGAGCAGGTCCAGGACGAAGGTGAGCGTGGTGGCCAGCTCCTCCTTCATCTGCTCGCGGGTGCAGTAGATGTGGGCGTCGTCCTGGGTCATGCCGCGCACCCGGGTCAGGCCGTGCACGACGCCCGACTTCTCGTAGCGGTAGACCGACCCGAACTCGAACATGCGCAGCGGCAGTTCACGGTAGGAGCGGCCCCGCGAGGCGAAGATCAGGTTGTGCATCGGGCAGTTCATGGGCTTGAGGTAGTAGTTCTGCCCCTGCTTGGTGATCTCGCCGGTGACGGGATCGCGCTGCTCGTCGATGTGCATGGGCGGGAACATCCCGTCCGCATACCAGTCCAGGTGCCCCGAGACCTCGTAGAGGTGCTGCTTGGTGATGTGCGGGGAGTAGACGAACTCGTACCCGGCCTCGGTGTGCCGACGGCGGGAGTAGTCCTCCATCTCCTTACGGATGATGCCACCGCGGGGGTGGAACACCGGCAGGCCGGAGCCGAGCTCGTCCGGGAAGGAGAACAGGTCCATCTCCGAGCCGAGCTTGCGGTGGTCGCGCCGTTCGGCCTCGGCCAGCCGCTCCTGGTAGGCCTTCAGGTCCTCCTTGGTGGGCCAGGCGGTGCCGTAGATCCGCTGCAGCTGCTTGTTCTTCTCGTTGCCGAGCCAGTAGGCCGCGGCCGAGCGGGTCAGCGCGAAGGCGTTGGAGATCAGCTTCGTGTTGGGCAGGTGCGGGCCCCGGCAGAGGTCGCACCACACGGTCTCGCCGGACTTGCGGTCCACGTTGTCGTAGATGGTGATCTCACCGGCGCCGACCTCGATGTTCGCGCCCTCGCCGACGGCGTCCGACTGGTCCTGCTTGCCGAGCAGCTCGAGCTTGTAGGGCTCCTCCGCCATGGCCTCGCGCGCCTCGTCCTCGGTCACGACGCGCCGGGCGAAGGCCTGGTTCGAGTTGATGATCTTCTGCATCCGCTTCTCGATGGCCTTGAGGTCCTCGGGCGTGAACGGCTCGTCGACGTCGAAATCGAAGTAGAAGCCGTCCGTGATGTACGGCCCGATGCCGAGCTTGGCCCCCGGACGTAGCTGCTGGACGGCCTGGGCCATCACATGCGCGGTGGAGTGGCGCAGGACGTTGAGGCCGTCCTGCTCGGTGACGTCCACCCCCACGACGTCGGCGCCCGCCGGGATCTGCCGGCTGAGGTCCTGCAGTTCCCCGTCCACGCGCATGACCACGGTGGTCTTCTCGTCGGCGAACAGTTCCGTGCCGGTGGTGCCCGGGGTCACCTCCCGCTGCTCCGAGTTGACGGTGATGGTGATCTGCGCGTTCTGCGGCGCCTCGGACACGGGCCATTCCTCCTTGGTTGGGGCTTCAGGGCTGGTGGCATACGGTGGCCACCGCCAGCCACGGGACATTCTAGGGCAGGGGCGCAGGTCGGGGCGCCCTCGATGCCCCCTCGGGGCGGCGGAGGGCCACACCCGGTGGGCCCGGCCGGCGTCACCGGTGACATGAAGCGGCCAGTGCGGTCAGAAGAAGACGGCAGTCAGGGGAAGACGGCAGTCAGAGAAGGACGGCCGCCAGCAGGGTCGCGTAGCACAGGGCCGCGGCCACCGCGGTCACGGTCCGCACCCGCGGGGAGGCCCCGAGCGCCAGGACGACCGCCAGGGCCGCGAGCAGGATCCAGCACAGCGGGTGCCCCCAGCGGATGACCGCCTCCTGCCAGCCGGACACACTGGCGACCTTCTCCGGGACGACGAGGAGCCAGAGGACCGCCAGGACGGTTGCCAGTCCGGCGGCGCCCCAGGCGGCGGGAGCCCGACGCCGGGGCTGCACCGCGTGCCGGGATTGTCGGTACTGCGCGGTGTCCGCAGTGTCCGCCGCGTCCGCCGTGTCCGGTGTGACTCCGGTGGAGGTCATGACGGGGCCCGTCCACCGCGGGCCGGATCGGCACCGGTCACCGGCGTGTGCAGTTGCATCATGGGGCCATTGTGCGCTATGTGACGCTCATCACAACACCCCCCATTTCTCCGACGGTCCTGAGAGGTGCTCCTGACGAGGGCCGAGGCCGATTCTGCGTGCCCGTCACGGAGCGTCACCCGCGTCTCGGAACGGCGCTCCCGAGGGGTGCACGCCGCCGGGTCCGGGCCCTGGTCAGGCGGCAGGTCCCCCGCGCCAGACGGTGTTGCGCCGGGGCCGGCGCCGCGGGTCGCGGTAGGCGGCGGGGACGAACCACGGGACGCCGTTGCGCATGGAGATGCTCCAGGCCTCGGCGTGCACCGCATGGTGGTGGTGTGAGCACAGCAGGACGCCGTTGTCCACGGACGTCGGGCCACCGTGCTCCCAGTGCTCGATATGGTGCGCCTCGCACCAGGGTGCGGGGATCGTGCACCCCGGAGCCGCGCAGCCGCCGTCGCGCGCGGTGATCGCCCGCCGGAGTCTGGGCGGGAACAGGCGACGGGTGCGACCGAGGTCCAGGACCTCCCCCTCTCCCCCGAGCACGACGGGGATGAGTTCCGCGTCGCACGCCCACGCCCGGATCACGGCCGGGTCGATCTCTCCGGCGTAGGACGCCCGGCTGACGCGGTCCTGGCGCAGCACGCGGCCCGAGGGGCCCGTGCCGAGGTATGGATCAGATGGCGGCGGGATGGGTGCCGACGGCGAGCGCCGTCCCGCCTCGAGCAGCGTCCGGTAGTCGATCGTCACGAGTACGTGCGGCCGGGCGCCCCCTCTGCCGTCCGCCGCGCCCGGTGACGCGGTCAGCGCCAGGGCGCCCGTCAGTGCGCCGACCAGGGCGTCCAACTCCCGTTGGGGGCGTGTCCGGTCCTCGAGGTCATCGGGGTCGTCGCCGAGGCCGGTCCATCCGACGGACTCTCCGGCCACCGCCGCGGCGTGCAGCCGTGCACGCTCGGCGGCCGTCCGGGCCTCTGCGTCGGCGGCCGCGCGGATGCCGCGCTCCCACAGCACCCCGGGATTGGCGAACTCGTCCTCATCGGCGCCGTCTCCGGAGGCCGTGTCCGTGCTGAGGCGGCGACGCAACCCGTCCGGCCGGTTCTCCTCGAGACCCCTGTCGAGATCGCCCTCGGGATCGGCGGCCCCGAGGCCACCCCGGGCGTCCTCAGCACGATCGATGCTCCGGCCGGGGTCTTCGGTGCACACGACGGAGCCCGCGGATTCCCTCCCTACTCCCCCTGGTCGGTCTCCGACGTGGACTCCTCCGGCATGGCCCGCGCAGCCCGCGTCCTGGTCGGCAGCCTCGTGGGGTGCATCAGCACGGCCTGCCCCATCATGGCCTGCCCCACCACGCCCTGCTCCACCACGGCCAGGGGCGTCGCCCGAGCGCTGGGCCGCCGCGCTCGCGCCGACGGGTGACGACGGTGCCCCACGCACTCCCGAGGCCGCCGAGACGAGGGTCTTGAGGATCTCGTGCTGGCCGTCCGTGACCGCGAGCGCCCAATGATGCAGCCCGGTGCGCCGGCCCCGGTAGAACAGCCCCTGGGCCACGCGTCGTTGCGCCTCCGTCGGTTCGGCGCCGTCCGGGTGCACCAGGGCCTCGAAACGCACTCTCCAGTGAGCACACACCCTGCCGAGCGCATCCGGGTCGAGGACCCGCGCCGAACGCACCAGCGTCCGTTCGCCGTCCTCGATCAGCGCGTCGACGTCCCCCGGTGGGATCGCAGGCTCGGACGCTCCCGCCCGGGCTCCCGTCAGCGTGGCGGCGATGGCATCCACGGCTGCCGGATCCAGGTCCGCATCCGCGGCCGCCCGGGACAGGGCCGGCCAGCGCGGAGGCACGACGTGCGTACGGTCGAGGCTGGGTACTGGCATGACGCCTCGCGCCCGCTCGATCCGGGACCGGGCCTGACGCCGAGAGATCCCCAGGTGCTCCCGCAGGTACTCGGTCGCATTGCGGTACGCGGACTTGCCTCCGGGAATGCCGAAGACCTCCTGGCGGCTCGCATGGTCCTCGAAGAGACGGGCCGTGTGCCCGGCCAGGGCGGTCCGGGCGACCTCGACCATCCTGCCGAGCTCCTCGACACCGGAGTGCAGTTCCAGAAACGTCCCCCGCGGTGAGGGCATCTCCACGGGTGCCTGGGCGAGAGCCTCTTCAAGGTCGAGGTCCTCGACGACGTCGGCGTGCAGACCCCAGTCATCCGCGGGGTGGCGGACCGGCGGCTCGGGAATCCGCGGCAGGCGATCGACCACCAGGGGGTCAGCCAGACGACTCATCAGCTCCTTCGTCACGGCCCGCGCGACGTCGAGGAGGTGGGGCAGGGTCCAGTCCGGCAGCCCCTCGGCCTCTCCATACGCCATGCCCACTCCTTCCCCGGATCCGCCTGGAATGCCACCTCGTGCAGGTCTGGAGCGGAGTGGCACCCCTCGTCGATTCGTACATATATTCGAACATGGTGCGCGGACATGGTGGGAGACCGTCTCCACGACCGTGGACGAGGCTCCACGGTGCAGTTGCTGTGGAGTGTGGCGCTGTTGCGGTGGAGCGCGGCGCATCGGACCTGGCGGCGCGCCGACGCCGTCCCTAGGGTGGGCGACCAGGCCCGGGTTCGCATTCAGGCCCGGGTCCACATCCAGGCCCAGCGCCCCACGCCACGGCCCCCTGCCGGTGGAGGACCGGCCAGCAGAGGACCGGCGACCGGCGCGGCCCCAGACCGGAGGACACCACCATGTCACCTGGACGGCACTTCCGCCCCTCGCGGGTGCGTGTGCACAACTTCGCGGTCTCCCGGGATGGCGTCGCCGCCGGCTTCCACCAGAGCAGGGAACGGCCGTTCGGCGACCTCGACCCCACGCCCCTGATGAGCTGGGCCGGCGCCACGGACAGCTGGCCCAACCGCGCGGAACCAGGGGGCAGCCGCGGGGTGGACGACCACTTCGTCCGGGACTTCACCCACCACATCGGCGCGGAGATCATGGGGCGCAACAAGTTCGCCCCGATCCGCGGTCCCTGGCCGGACGAGGAGTGGCGGGGCTGGTGGGGTGACGATCCGCCGTTCCGCACGCCGGTCTTCGTGCTGACCCACCATCCCCGGCCGTCGATCCAGATGGACGGCGGGACGAGCTTCCACTTCGTCAACAGCGGGATCGAGGCGGCACTGAAGCAGGCGCTGGCGGCAGCCGAAGGGGCCGATGTGCGGATCGGCGGCGGCGCCTCGACCGTGCAGCAGTACCTCCGCGCGGGCCTGGTAGACGAGCTGCATGTTGCGGTCGTGCCGGTGCTGCTCGGTGATGGCGAGCGCTTGTTCGACAACCTGGACGACGTCACGCATGGTCTGGAGTGCGCCGAGGTGGCGTCTTCGGGGTCGGTCGCGCACGTCCGGATGGTGCGTGCAACGTGACGCATCCGGTTCTCGGATCTTGCTGAGGCGTAGACGGAAGTTGGCGCCCGGTCGGTGACGAGCGCAGACTCTCAGGCCTGACGCGCTCGCCAGCCCCACCGGACGCTCTCAGTCAGCGGCTGAGGCGCGTCGTCCTCATCGTGGCCGGACTCAACTTCGCCTACT
>DATBUG010000388.1:0-5511 GCA_036516315.1 Citricoccus sp. | reverse complement strand
AGGAAGAACACGTCCTTGCCGTCCAGGCGCTGGAACCGGGCCATGACGTCCGCGCCCACGTACTCGTAGGCGTGGCCGATGTGCGGCTCGCCGTTCGGGTAGGAGATGGCGGTGGAGAGGTAGTAGCTCTCGGACATCGGCGGCTCAGCTCTCCAGGTCAATCAGGTCGATCCCGGCGACCTTGGAGGCACCGATAGCCTCGCCGAGCTGGTCGGCGACGCCGGCCGGCAGTGCCGCGTCCAGGGTCAGCATGGCCAGGGCCTCGCCACCCTCGGACTGACGGGACACGTCCATGCCGGCGATGTTGACGTTGGCGTCGCCCAGGACGTTGCCGATGGTGCCGATGACTCCGGGGCGGTCGGCGTAGCGGAACACCAGCAGGTGCTCGGCCAGCGGGACCTCGAGGTCGTAGCCGTCGATGCCGACGACCTTCTGCACCTGCTTGGGCCCGGTCAGGGTGCCGGAGACGGACAGCTGCGTGCCGTTGGAGGTGGCGCCCTTGACGGTGACGGTGTTGCGGTACGCCGGCGACTCGGGCGTGGTGGTCAGGCGGGTCTCGACGCCGCGCTGCTCGGCCAGGACCGGGGCGTTGACGTAGGAGACGTGGTCGGAGACGACGTCGGTGAACACGCCCTTGAGCGCGGCCAGCTGCAGGGACTTGACGTCCTTGTCCGCGATCTCCCCGGCGACCTCCAGCTCGACCACCGTCAGGGAGTCCCCGGTGGACAGGGCGGTGAGGATGCGGCCGAGCTTCTCGGCCAGCGGGATGCCCGGGCGCACGTCCTCGTGGATGATGCCGCCGGCCACGTTGACCGCGTCCGGGACGAGCTCGCCCGCCAACGCCAGGCGCACCGAGCGGGCCACGGAGACCCCGGCCTTCTCCTGGGCCTCGGAGGTGGAGGCGCCCAGGTGAGGGGTGACCACGGCGTTGTCATGGGCGAAGAACGGCAGGTCGATGGCCGGTTCGGAGGAGAACACGTCGATGGCCGCGCCACCGATGGCCCCGGCCTCGAGCGCCCGGTGCAGGGCGTCCTCGTCGATGAGCCCGCCGCGGGCCACGTTCACCACGAAGGCGGTGTCCTTCATGATGGCGAACTGCTCGTCCGAGATCATCCCGAGGGTCTCGGGGGTCTTGGGCATGTGGATGGTGATGAAGTCGGCCTGGGCCAGCAGCTCGTCCAGGGGCAGCAGCCGCGCGCCGATCTGCTGGGCGCGGGCAGAGGTGATGTAGGGGTCGTAGGCCAGGATGTCCATGCCGAAGGAGCGCATCCGCTCGGCCACGAGGGAGCCGATGCGGCCCAGGCCGATGATGCCGAGCTTCTTCTCGTACAGCTCCACGCCGGAGTACTTGGAGCGCTTCCACTCCCCGCCCTTGAGCGCGCGGTTGGCCGGGGCGATGTTGCGGGCCACCCCCAGGATGTGCCCGCAGGTCAGCTCGGCCGCGGAGAGGATGTTCGAGGTGGGGGCGTTGACGACCATGACACCGGCCTGGGTGGCCGCCTTGGTGTCCACGTTGTCCAGGCCCACGCCGGCGCGGGCGATCACCTTCAGCCGGGGGGCGGCGGCGATGGCCTCGGCGTCCATCTTCGTCGCGGAGCGGATCAGCACGGCGTCGGCCTCCGGGAGGGCGGCCAGCAGCTGGCTGCGGTCGGCGCCGTCCGTCGTCCTGATCTCGAAGTCCGGACCGAGCGCGTCGACGGTGGCCGGGGAGAGCTCTTCAGCGATGAGGACAACGGGCTTGGTTTCAGACACGGGAGGTTCACCTTCGGATAGACAATGGCGCCGGCTCGGGACGTGGGTCGGCCGGTCTCGATTCTAGGACGTGGAAGCACGGCGGCCCCCCGTGTGCACGAGGGGCCGCCTAAGGGCCCGGGACTGACCCGGGCAACGCAGGGATGGGACGGCTCAGCGGGCCGCGGTGCCCTCGGTGTAGTCGTCGTCGGTGTCCTTGAGCCAGGAGAACATCTGGCGCAGCTCACGACCGGTCTTCTCGATCGGGTGGGACTCGCCCGCGGCGCGCAGCTTGGTGAACTCCGGGGCGCCGGCGGCCTGGTCGTCCATGAAGCGCTTCGCGAAGGTGCCGTCCTGGATGTCGGCCAGCACGGCCTTCATGTTCTCCTTGACGTGGGCGTCGATCACGCGCGGGCCGGAGACGTAGTCACCGTACTCGGCGGTGTCGGAGACGGACCAGCGCTGCTTGGCGATGCCGCCCTCGACCATCAGGTCCACGATCAGCTTGAGCTCGTGCAGCACCTCGAAGTAGGCGATCTCCGGCTGGTAGCCGGCCTCGGTCAGCACCTCGAAGCCGTACTGGATCAGCTGGGAGGCGCCGCCGCACAGCACGGCCTGCTCGCCGAACAGGTCGGACTCGGTCTCCTCGGTGAAGGTGGTCTCGATGACGCCCGCCCGGGTGCCGCCGATGCCCTTGGCGTAGGCCAGGGCCAGGTTCTTGGCGTTGCCGGTGGCGTCCTGCTCCACGGCGATCAGCGCCGGCACACCGCGGCCGGCCTCGAACTCGCGGCGCACCACGTGACCGGGGCCCTTCGGGGCCACCAGGGCCACGTCCACGCCCGCCGGCGGCTGGATGTAGCCGTAGCGGATGTTGAACCCGTGGGCGAAGAACAGGGCGTCACCGTCCTGCAGGTTCGGGGCGATGTGCTCGTTGTAGACCTGGCCCTGGACCTGGTCCGGGGTGAGGATCATGATCAGGTCCGCCTCGGCGGCGGCCTCGGCCACGGAGACGACGCGCAGGCCCTCGGCCTCGGCCTTGGCCCGGGACTTGGAGCCCTCGGCCAGGCCGATCCGCACGTCCACGCCGGAGTCGCGCAGGCTCAGCGAGTGGGCGTGGCCCTGGGAGCCGTAGCCGATGACGGCGACGGTGCGGCCCTGGATGATCGACAGGTCGGCGTCGTCTTCGTAGTACTTCGTGGTCACAGGAGTTCTCCTCGGGTGTTGATCGTTGGGGGTCGTAGAGGTCGGGGATCGGGGGCCGGCGGTGCCGGCGCTCAGTTCCGGGTCAGGGCGCGGTCGGTCATGGACTTGCCGCCGCGCCCGACGGCGATGGTGCCGGAGCGCACGAGCTCGCGGATGCCGAAGGGTTCAAGGACCTCCAGCAGGGCCGCGAGCTTCTCCGGGGCTCCGGTGGCCTCGATGGTCACGGAGTCGGTGGACACGTCCACCACGGAGGCGCGGAACAGCTCCACCGCCTGCACCACCTGGGAGCGGGTCGCCGCGTCCGAGCGCACTTTGACCAACAGGTGGTCGCGCTGGACGGAGTTCGAGGCGCTGAGCTCGACGATCTTGATGACGTTGACGAGCTTGTTGAGCTGCTTGGTGACCTGTTCGAGCAGGTCACCCTCGGCGTCCACCACCACGGTGATGCGGGACAGGCCCTCGATCTCCGAGGTGCCCACCGCCAGGGAGTGGATGTTGAAGGCGCGGCGGGCGAAGAGGCTGGCGACGCGCGTGAGCACGCCCGGCACGTCCTCGACCAGTACGGACAGCGTGTGTCGTGCCATGGGGTCAGTCCTCCTCGTCCCAGTCCGGGGTCATGTCCCGGGCCACCTGGATCTCGTCATTGCTCACGCCCGCGGGCACCATCGGCCACACCATGGAGTCCGCCGAGACCACGAAGTCCACGACCACCGGGCGGTCGTTGACGGCCATGGCCTGCTCGATGACGGCGTCCAGGTCTTCCTCGCGCTCGCAGCGCAGGCCGAGGCAGCCGTAGGCCTCGGCGAGCTTGACGAAGTCCGGGACCCGGATGGTGTCGTGCCCGGTGTTCAGGTCCGTGTTGGAGTAGCGGGACTCGTAGAAGAGCGTCTGCCACTGCCGGACCATGCCCAGCGAGGAGTTGTTGATGACCGCGACCTTGATCGGGATGTTGTTGATCAGGCAGGTCGCCAGTTCCTGGTTGGTCATCTGGAAGCAGCCGTCACCGTCGATGGCCCACACCACGCGGTCCGGGTCCCCGACCTTGGCCCCCATGGCGGCCGGCACGGCGAAGCCCATGGTGCCCAGGCCCGCGGAGTTCAGCCACTGGTGGGGGCGCTCGTACTTGACGAACTGGCTGGCCCACATCTGGTGCTGCCCCACACCCGCCACGTAGACGGCCTCCGGGCCGGCGTGGGCGTCGAGTCGCTCGATGACCTTCTGCGGGGACATCAGCCCGTCCTCGGTGGGGGTGTAGCCCATCGGGTAGGTCTCGCGCAGCCGGTCCAGCACGGTCCACCACTCCGCCAGGTCCGGGGCACCGGACTCGGCGTGGGTGTCGCGAACGGCACCGGTGAGCTCGGGGATGATCTCCTTGACCGATCCGACGATCGGCACGTCGGCCGGGCGGTTCTTGGAGATCTCGGCCGGGTCGATGTCCGCGTGGATGACCTTGGCGCGCGGGGCGAAGGTGGCCAGCTGCCCGGTGACGCGGTCGTCGAAGCGCGCGCCCAGGGTGATGAGCAGGTCGGACATCTGCAGGGCGGAGACCGCCGCCACGGAACCGTGCATCCCGGGCATGCCCAGGTGCTGGCGGTGCGAGTCCGGGAACACGCCGCGGGCGGTCAGGGTGGTGACCACCGGGGCCCCGGTGAGCTCGGCCAGCTCGAGCAGCTCGGCGCTGGCGTGGCCACGGGAGACGCCGCCGCCCACGTAGAGCACGGGGCGCTCGGCGTGCTGGATCAGGCGGGCCGCCTCGCGGACCTGCTTGGAGTGGCCGCGCACGACGGGCCGGTACCCGGGCAGGTCGATCCGCGGCGGCCAGGAGAACTCCATCTCGGCCTGCTGGGCGTCCTTGGTCACGTCGATGAGCACGGGGCCGGGCCGGCCCGTGGTGGCGATGTGGAAGGCCTCGGCCAGGGCCTGGGGGATGTCCTGGGCGTCGGTGACCAGCCGGGAGTGCTTGGTGATCGGCATCGTGATGCCCACGATGTCCGCCTCCTGAAAGGCGTCGGAGCCGATGGCCGCGGAGGCGACCTGGCCGGTGATGAACACGCAGGCCTCCGAGTCCATGTGGGCGTCCGCGATCGCGGTGACCAGGTTGGTGGCCCCGGGCCCGGAGGTGGCGATGGCCACGCCGGGCCGTCCGGTGGCCAGGTAGTAGCCCTGCGCGGCGTGCCCGGCCCCCTGCTCGTGGCGGACCAGGACGTGCTGGATGGTCGAGGAGTCCATGAGCGGGTCGTAGGTGGGCAGGATGGCCCCGCCCGGCAGGCCGAAGATGTCGGTGACGCCGAGCTCCTCCAGCGAGCGCACGATGGCCTGGGAACCGGTCATCCGGACCGGCTCGACGACGCGGTTCGGGCCCGGGACCAGGCTCTCGCCCGCAGGCTCGTTCCGGTCCCGCGCGTCGCGGGATGCATGGGATGTCATCACCGCTGGGGTGATCCTGGATCCGTTACTCATTGCTGTGCCTTCTTGCCTCGCTGTACTGGCGCTGTGCTGGAGGGTCCGGGGTACCTCGGCGTACCCCGGTCACCGCGGGGGCCCGCCGGCGGGTGTCCCCCGCGGCGTCCGCCGGTG
>DATBUG010000387.1:0-1773 GCA_036516315.1 Citricoccus sp. | reverse complement strand
GGCCGCGGAATGGTGGTGGGATTCGTGGGGTGCATGGCACTGCTCCTAGAGGTGCGAGGGGGCGAGATGGTTGACGGTAAGGACGATTGTAGGTCGCAAGTGATGCAGATCACTACCCCCGAAGGTATAGCCCGCCTATGGGCGTTACCCGATCGGTACGCAGCGCCCCTTGACGGTCTGAAGCAACGCTTTCAGCATGATGGCACCACCGTGTTCCACCGGAGTAGACCATGCACCTCACCCGGGGAGCCCTGGGGGCGTTGGCCGCCCTCACGCTGAGCGCCACGCTCCTGGCTCCCGCCCACGCCACCTCGAGCACCGACGCCTGCATGACCGGGGGAGGGGCCGCACGACCGGACCGCGCTCCGTCCACCGTCTGCTGCGTCACCCACACCAATTACCTGCTGAAGAGCAAGGGCGTGCGTTTGCCCTTCACGGGAGTGCCGACCTTCAAGAACGGGCCCGGCGGCACCATGATCGTCTCCCGGTCCTACTCGGGCAGCGTCTCCGCCCAGGTGGTGGCCGGCGCCGAGACGGAAGTCGGCGCGGTGCTGGCCCGCGCCACCGCCCAACTGAGCACGTCCCTGGCCCGGACCAACTCCACGGCCTCGACGAACACCTACGAGCGCCGGATCTCTAAGGACAAGTACGGCAACGCCCGGTACGTCTCCTGGGGCCAGGACGTGTCCTATCAGAAGTTTCGCATCAACCGGGACTGCAGCCGCACCACCCTGGCCACCGGGCGGATCCAGTACCCCAGCAATGCCGAGGGCTGGTACTACTGGGAGACGGCGAGCTAGGCCATGGGCCCGGGCGCACGCCGAGCAGCCCCCGCGCCAGAACCCCCCGCCGGACGCGGCACGGGGCGCGCGGTCGCCGGGGTGCTGGTGTTGACCACGGCCGGTGCCCTGCTCGTGTCCTGCTCCGTGCCCCCGTCCTCGTCCGGGTCCGCCCCGCCGGAGGCATCGGTGGCCGCTCCTCGGACCCCCGGGGCGGTGGCGGCCCCCACCGCGGAGGCAGGGCCCACCGCGGAGGCAGGGCCGGACCGGGACCCGGCGGGGGAGGCGTTCACGGTGGGCGGCCGCAGGGAGGGTGCCATTGCCGTCGCCGAGGCCTCGGAGCACCGCGTCGAGGCCGCCACGCTCACCCTCGCCGAGGCCGGGGTGACCTACGTGGTCCATGCGGCCTGCACCGGAGCCGGATGGATGCGCTACCGGCTGACGGTGGACGACGTCGAGCTCTCCGCCAGCCGGTTGCGCTGCGGACGGCATGTGGTGGACACCGCGTTCACCGCCACGGGCGGGGAGCGGGTGCAGCTGCACCTGGACGCTCCGGCGCGGCGGGGGGAGGAGGGGCTGGCGCAGGTCGTGCCCGCGCCCTGAGGTCCGCCGTCCGCGGGGGGCTAGAGGCTAGGGGGCTACAGGCTCCGGGCGAAGGTGGCCACGCGCAGCTGCAGGTTGTCGATCCGGACCGTCCGGGCGGCGTCCTGGTCGTAGCCCTTGTACGGCAGCGGCGGGTCCCGGCGCACGTTCTCGGAGCACTCGAAGTCGCGGCAGAGGTAGGTGCCCACGGTATTGCCCTGCCGGCCTCCCGCGCCCGAACGCTTGGCGCCGTAGAAGACCACCTCGCTGCTCAGCCAGACGTCCTCGCACCACGCGCACATCACCTTCATCTTCGGCGGGGCCTGGGCCTGGCGGAACATCATGCCGATCAGGCGTTCCTCGCCGCGCTCGGTGACGGGGACGACCGCGTACGCGCGGCCCGGGATCTTCG
>DATBUG010000386.1:0-2165 GCA_036516315.1 Citricoccus sp. | reverse complement strand
TCCGGCTACATCAGCACGCAGTTGGCCGCGGGATCGCTCAGCGAGGCCGAGTCCGCGGCACTCGCGGAGGCGGAGGCCGCCGGGGCCACCGCCGTCTGGGTGGCGGTCGACGGCCGTCCCGCCGGGATCATCTCCCTGCAGGACACCGTCAAGGCCTCCTCCGCCGGGGCCGTCGCCGAGCTCACGCAGCTGGGCCTGCGGCCGATCCTGCTGACCGGGGACAACGCCCGGGTCGCCGCCCAGGTGGCGGCCGCCGTCGGGATCCCCGAGCAGGACGTGTTCGCCGGCGTGCGCCCCGAGGAGAAGGTCGCGAAGGTCGCGGAGCTGCAGGAGGCCGGCCGGGTGGTGGCCATGGTCGGCGACGGCGTCAACGACGCCCCGGCGCTGGCCCAGGCCGACCTGGGGATTGCCATGGGCACGGGCACCGACGTGGCCCGGGAGGCCGCGGACATCACCGTGATGGGCTCCTCCCTGCACCAGGTGGTGCAGTCCGTGCAGCTGAGCCGGAAGACCCTCGGGGTCATCACGTCGAACCTGTTCTGGGCCTTTGCCTACAACACCCTGGGCATCCCCGTGGCCGCCGTCGGTCTGCTCAACCCGATGCTCGCGGGCGCGGCGATGGCCGCCAGCTCCGTGCTGGTGGTGGCCAACTCGCTGCGGCTGACGCGCTTCGGGCGCTGAGGCGCGCGGTCACACGACGGGCCCCGGTCACGCTCAGGCGTGGCCGGGGCCCGTCGTCGTGGGGTTGGCCGGACGTGCCGTGGTGCTGACGCCGGCCGCACGGCTCAGGCGGAGTAGATCCCCTCGAAGAAGGCAGCGAGCTCGTCGGTGGCGTCCAGGGGCAGTACCTGGGCGACGTACTGGTCCGGGCGCACGACCACGACCACGCCGTCCCGGCTCAGACCGCGGGCCTCAAAGATGTCGTCCTCCGGGTCCGTGCCGAACACCTTGTTGAGGTTGGAGATCTGGAACGCCCCCACCTTCGGGCGGAAGATCGACGGCGCCCGCATCAGGTCCACGTCCTGGTGCGGCTGCTGGTAGATCGCGTACACGTCGAACAGCGCGTCGAGGTCCTGGCCCTCGGGCGTGAACCGGTGGACCGGGGACTCGGCGGAGTCCAGCCACTCGGCGAAGGCGCGCAGCTTGGAGTCCGGGGCGGCGGAGACGGCGGCGTCGGCGAAGACGTAGACCCGCCACCGGCCGTCCGCCACGTGCTGGTGGCCCAGGAACTTGGTATTGGTGTCACACACCCGCTGCACCGGGTGCGCCTTGAAGCGCTTGCCCAGCGTGTATCCGGAGGCCAGCTCCTGGTGGGCGGCCGAGCCGGTGATCATGCTCTGCGGGTACTCCGTCATGAACCCGGCCGGGAACTCGAAGGTCTTCTGGTAGAACTCCTCCAGGGCGTTGGGGTTCTCCAGCTCCTCCGGTTTGGCGGCCATCATCGCGGACCACTCGCGGTCGAAGTCAATGAGGTTCTGGGCGATCTGCTGGCGCTCGGCGGTGTACGTGGACAGCAGCTTCTCAGGGGCGAGCCCCGAGGCCACCTGACCGAGCTTCCAGCCCAGGTTGAACGCGTCCTGGATGGAGACGTTCATGCCCTGGCCGGCCTTGGCGGAGTGGGTGTGGCAGGCATCGCCGGCGATGAACACCCGCGGGGTCCGCGTGCCGGCCTCCTCGGTGGGGACGTCGTCGAAGCGGTCCGTCACCCGGTGGCCGACCTCGTAGACGCTCCACCAGGCCACGTCCTTCACGTCCACCGTGTAGGGCGTCACGATCTCGTTGGCGCGGCGGATGATCTCGTCCAGCGGAGTCTTGCGCACGGCGCCGGCGTCATTCTGGTCCACCTCGCCGAGGTCCACGTACATGCGGAACAGGAAGCCACCCTCGCGCGGGATGTGCAGGATCGAGCCGTGCGTGGACTGGATGGCGCACTTGGTGCGGATGTCCGGGAAGTCCGTCTCGGCCAGCACGTCCATGACGCCCCAGGCGTGGTAGGACACCGCGCCCACGTGTTGCGCGCCGATGTCCCGGCGGACACGGGAGTGGGCACCATCGCCGCCGACCACGTACTTGGCGCGCACGACGCGCTCCTCGCCCGGGGCCACCCCGGCCTCGGGGGTCTCCCCGGTGCGCTTCAGGGTCGCGGTCACGGGGTACTCGCCCTC
>DATBUG010000385.1:0-3890 GCA_036516315.1 Citricoccus sp. | reverse complement strand
TGCACAACGCCCTGGTCGGTACCGGCTTGCGTCACCTGGTCAAGATCGGCGCGGCCGGGAAGATCACCTCCGGGTCGGACATCGTCAAACGGCTGATCCAGGGCGCCGACTTCACCATGAGCGCCCGGGCCATGATGATGGCCACCGGCTGCATCCAGGCCCAGAAGTGCCACACCAACCACTGCCCGGTGGGGGTGGCCACGCAGGACCCGCGGTTGGTACGGGCCCTGGACGTGGAGGACAAGTCCCACCGCGTGCACAACTACCACAAGCTCACCGTGCGCGAGGCGGTGCAGATCATGGCCTCGATGGGGGTGACGAACCCGTCCCAGCTCAACACCCGGATGCTGCGCCGCCGGGTGGACCACCTGACCACCCGGTCCTACGCCTCGATCTACCACTGGCTGCGGGAGGACGAGCTGCTCACCGAGCCGCCCCGCGGGTGGGCCGCCGACTGGGCCGAGGCCGACCCGGACCACTTCGGCGAGCACGCGCCCCTGCCGGACGCGGGCCCCTACTGGCGGGAGCTGCCCGTGGAACCCTCCGAGCTGGCACCCCGGCGCGCCCCCGCTGCCGAGGCCCCGTCCGCAGAGGAGAGTGCGGACGAGGGCGGTGGGCACGGTGCGGCCGAGGGGACACCGCAACCGCGCAGCGGCGGCCTGGCCCCGGTGCGGGACGCCACCCCCGCCACCGAGGGAACGCAGCAGGACCGCGGGACCCGGCGCACCCCGGCCGGCTCGACGCCCGTGGTCAGCGACGCCCCGCGCCCCGAGGGCCGCCCGGGAACCTGACCGAAACCCCTTCGAACAGAGGTGATCTGCGTCTACGCTGGCCCTCATGACGACTTCGCCCACGCCGTCCACGCCCGCCCCCGCAGCGTCCGCCTCTGCCGGATCTTCCGCCCCGGACGGCCCGGCCCCCGAGCCCGCACCGCCGCGGCTGGAATTCCTCGCGAGCCTCGCCGTGGAGGTCGAGGCCCCCGTGGAGGTCGGCCGCACCGCCGCCGGCCAGCGCCGCGTGATCCCCATCCGGGGCGGCACCGTGCAGGGCCCGGAGCTGAACGGCCGGATCCTGCCCGCCGGCGCGGACTTCCAGCTCATCACCTCTCCCACCCGCTCGGACCTGGACGCCCGCTACGTGGTCGAGACCGACGACGGCGAGCGGCTCTTCGTCATGAACGCCGCCTACCGCACGGGCTCGGCCGAGGACATCGCCGCCCTCGTGCGCGGTGAGCAGGTGCCCGCGGAACGCATCTACTTCCGGTGCAGCCCGCGCTTCGAGGTCGCGGGTCAGCGCTGGGCGTGGCTGGAGTCCACGGTCGTCATCGGCTCCGGCCGCCGCGAGCCGGACCGGGTCCTGATCGACCTGTGGCGGGTGTGCTGAGCCTCAGTCCCAGGCCTGCCCCGGCGGGATGAACCGGTCGGTGCGGGTGCCGTCGGTGGCCAGCAGCCAGCCCACCCGCTTGGGGATGTCCGCGATGATCACGCTCTCGCGGATCTCCAGCCCAGGCAGCCGCTTCGAGGCGGCCTGTTCCACGGTCATGATGTCTGCTGCGGAGCGCAGCCACATCATGAAGGTGAAGTTCGTGCGCCCGGTGGTCGAGGCGCACAGCCGCAGCGCCCCGAGGGAGGCCAGGGCCGCGGCGGCCGCGTCGTGGTCCGCGGCCGGCAGCCGGGCGAACCACTGGCACACCACCGGGTAGCCGGCCGCCCGGTGGGAGACCTCGCAGCGGAAGGACAGTGAGCGGCTGTCCAGCACTTTCTGCAGCCGGCGCCGGGCGGTCGCCGGGTGCAGGCCGGTTTCCTGGGCGATCTGGGCCGCCGTCGTGCGGGCGTTGCGGCCCAGCGCGCGCACGATGGGCCCGAACGACGCCGGCGGGGTGACATAGCGCGCGGGGGCGCTCGCGGACGGGCCGGCCGCATGGCGCAGCGCGGCGCGCTGGTCCGGGGAGAGGGCGTCGAGCTGCCAGTCCCCGCCACTGCCGTGCAGCCGGGTGCAGAACGCCGTCTCGTACCGGGCCAGGCCGGGCACCCGGTCCAGTTCCGGGTAGACCCGCTCCGTGAGGACGGTCGGGCTGGGCGTGATGACGGTGAGCATCAGGTCCCGGTCGCGGTGGCACTCCTCGACCGTGAACACGTCCGGCAGGGCGGTGATCGCTGCGGCCACCTCGCGGCGCCGCCCCGGGGCGCACTGCACGTCGTGGAAGGACAGCGCCATCTGGTCCGGATGGCCGACCGGGTGGGCCGTTACCCAGGCCAGGCCCGACTCCTCCAGGTGACGCCACCGCGCGGCCAGCGAGGTCGGATGCACTCCTAGGACCTCGCCGAGGACGGACCAGGACAAACGGGGGCCGATCTGCAGGGCGTGCACGAGTTGCAGGTCCTCCTCCGCCAGGAGGGTCGGTGTGTCCATAAACTTCTCCTCAGGTGCGTTGCGTGTAGATTTCCAGGGATTCTTCCGCCAGTGATGCACGCCACACCACAATGGTAGCCACACCGTGCACCACGCCGGATGGCGTCAGACGGTGCCGGACAGCATCAGACGGGGTCGGACGATCCGGTCCGTCCCGGACCCGAGAGGGAGGTTCCCATGACCACCACCACCGCCTCCGGCGCCCTTCCGGTCGCTGCGGCCTCCGCGGCGGCCGAGCCGAGCCCCGTGCTGGCCCTGGCCAACGCCCCGGTGCTGTGGATCTGTGCCCTGGGCGTCTTCCTCGTCGTCGCGGTGCAGTCCGTCATCTACATGAAGGCCGCCCGCAGGGCCGCCCCGGCCGTCGGCATGACCTCCCAGGAGCTGCGGACCTCGTTCCGTTCCGGGGCCATCGCGGCGATCGGCCCCTCCCTGGCCGTGGTGCTCGTGGCCATCGCACTGCTGGCCCTGTTCGGCACGCCGGCCACCCTGGTGCGGATCGGGCTGATCGGCTCCGTCTCCTTCGAGACCGCCGCGGCCAGCATCGCCGCGGGCACCACGGGAGCCGAGCTGGGCGGGCCCACCTACACCCCGCAGGTGTTCGCCATCGTCTTCTTCACCATGAGCATGGGTGGGGCGATGTGGATGATCGGCACCCTCATCCTGACCCCGTTGCTGCAGCGCGGTGGCCACAAGCTGCAGAAGGTCAACCCGGCGCTGATGACCGTGGTCCCGGCCGCGGCCCTGCTCGGGGCGTTCATCTCCCTCGGTCTGGCGGAGGTGCCCAAGAGCCCCGTGCACGTGATCACGCTGGCCACCTCGGCCGTGGTGATGGGCCTGTGCCTGCTGCTGGCCCGCCTGCCCGGGTTGCGCTGGCTGCGCGAGTGGGGTCTGGGCATCGCCATCCTCGTCGGACTGACCGCGGCCTTCCTGGCCCACTCCGCCGGCCTCGGCCCGGCCGCCTGACCGGCCGTGCCCCCGGCTTCCTTCCGCAGACGCACCTCCCAGGAGACCACCATGACCGCCACCCTTGCAGCCCAGGCGCAGACCCAGCCTCCGTCCGGCATGGGCGAGTTCGAGCGCACCACCAACCGGTGGGGCCGGCTGACGATGATCGTCGGCCTGATGTTCTCGCTCGCCGGGCCGTTCTACCTGATCTTCCTGGCCGACCTCGGCGTGAGCGCCACCCAGCTCCTCACGGCCTTCGCCGCCGTGGCCGGCACGTTCTTCGTCATCTGGCTCGTCGAGCCGCTGACCTACTTCCCGATCCTCGGCTCGGCCTCGATGTACCAGGCCTTCATGATCGGCAACATCTCCAACAAGCTGCTGCCCTCCGCCCTGATCGCCCAGTCCAGCATCGGCGCCAAGCCCGGCACCCCGCGCGGCAGCCTTGCCGCCGTGATGGCGATCTGCGGCGCGGCCGCCGTCCACCTGGTCTCGCTGTTCGTGTTCGTGGGGCTGCTCGGCACCTGGCTGATCAG
>DATBUG010000384.1:0-2283 GCA_036516315.1 Citricoccus sp. | reverse complement strand
CGAGGCCGAGGTCGCCGTGGTGCCGGGCGAGGCGTTCGGCCCCTCCGGCTTCCTGCGCCTGTCCTACGCCCTCGGCGACGAGGACCTGGCCGAGGGCGTCGGCCGGATCCAGCGCCTGCTGTCCGAGTAACCGCCGCACGGTCCCCGAACCTCGCGTCATCCGCACCTGCGGCGTGGAAGCTACTTCCGCGCCGCAGTTGCGTGTTCTAGGGTCGTCCCATGGCCCTCCTGCGCATCGCCGAGGCGTCCCGGTACCTGGGCGTCAGTGACGACTCCGTCCGCCGCTGGGTGTCCTCAGGACGCCTGAGCGCCCACACCGACGAGGCCGGCCGGGCCGCCGTCGACGGCGTGGAGGTCGCCCGGCTGGTGCGCGAGCTCACCGGCGGGGGCCGGCCCGGCGAGGCCGAGGCGCACGGGCTGCGCACCTCCGCGCGCAACCGCTTCACCGGGCTGGTCACCGACGTGGTCCTGGACACCGTGATGGCGCAGGTGACCCTGCAGTGCGGCCCGTTCCGCGTGGTGTCCCTGATGAGTGCCGAGGCCGCCCGCGAGCTCGGCCTGGAACCGGGCATGCCGGCCAGCGCCGTCGTCAAGGCCACCACCGTGGTCGTCGAGCGGGCGGAGGCGTGAGGCGGGCCGCGGCCGCACCGGGCGCGCTGGCGTCGTTGGCGTCCCTGGTGTCCCTGGCAGCCGCCGGCGCCCTCACGCTGGGCGGATGCACCGCCGCGGCCCAGGACGGGACGGTGCCCCCGGACGGGGACGTCACCCTCACCGTGTTCGCCGCCGCGTCGCTGGCGGACGGGGTCGAGTCGATCGCGGACGGGTTCGAGGCCGAGCACCCCGGCGTCCGGGTGCGGGTCAACGCCGCCGGGTCCTCGGTGCTGGCCGAGCAGATCACCGCGGGGGCGCCCGCGGACGTCTTCGCCCCCGCGGACGAGGCCACCATGGACCGCCTCGCCGCGGCAGGCGAGGTCTCCGGGACGCCGCGGCCGCTGGCGACCAACGCGCTCACCCTCGTCACCCCGCCGGACGATCCGGCCGGCGTCGGCTCCCTGGCCGAGGCCACGGCCGCGGACGTGACGCTCGTGGCCTGCGCGCCCCAGGTCCCCTGCGGTGCGGCCGCCCGGGCCGCCGCGGCCCGGGAGGGCCTGGACCTGTCCCCGGTCAGCGAGGAGTCCTCCGTCACCGACGTGCTGGGCAAGGTGACCTCCGGGCAGGCCGACGCCGGGCTCGTCTACGTCACGGACGCCGCCCGCGCCGGGGACGCCGTGCGCACCGTCCCGCTGGAGCACGCCCCGGTCAACGCCTACCCGATCGCACCGGTGGCCGGCTCCGCCCACCCTGACCTGGCCGAGGCCTTCACGGACTACGCGCGGGGCCCGGCGGGGCAGCAGGTGCTGCGCGCCGCCGGGTTCGGCGCCCCGTGAGCCCGGTGTCCCCCGTCCGCGAGGTCAGGGTCCGGCCACCGGTGACCCTGGCCGTCCTCGGCGTCGCCGGCGGGGCCGCCCTGCTGCTGCCCGTCGCGGCGCTCGTGGCCGGGGTGGACCTGCGGCGGTTGCCGGAGCTGCTGACCACCCCGTCCGCGCTGGACGCCCTGGCACTGTCCCTGCGCACCTCCGTAGCGGCCACCGCCCTCTGCCTCGTGCTGGGCGTCCCGCTGGCCCTGGTCCTGACCCGGCTGCGGTTCCCCGGGCGCAGCGCCGCCCGTGCGCTCGTGCTGCTGCCGCTGGTGCTCCCGCCCGTGGTGGGGGGCATCGCGCTGACGGAGGCCTTCGGGCGCCGGGGACTGCTCGGTGAACACCTGCACGTGCTGGGCCTCGAGGTCGCGTTCACCACCACCGCCGTGGTCATGGCCCAGGCGTTCGTCTCCCTGCCCTTCCTCGTGGTGGCCCTCGAGGGGGCGCTGCAGGCCCGCGGGGACGCCCACGAGCGGACCGCCCTGTCCCTGGGGGCGTCCCCGGCGCGCACCTTCCTCACCGTGACGCTGCCGCTGCTGGGACCCGGCCTGCTGGCCGGCACGGTGCTGACCTTCGCCCGGGCGCTGGGCGAGTTCGGTGCCACGATCACCTTCGCCGGCTCGTTGCAGGGCACCACCCGGACCCTGCCGCTGCAGGTCTACCTGGAGCGGGAGACGGACCCGGAGGCCGCCGTCGCGCTCTCCCTGGTGCTCGTGGTTCTCGCCCTGGCGGTGATCGCCGTGGCCTACGGCCGGCGGCAGGAGCGGCCGTGACGGAGGCCGTGAGCCAGGCCCTGGACTGCCGCGTGGTGGTGCCCGAACGCTCG
>DATBUG010000383.1:0-3699 GCA_036516315.1 Citricoccus sp. | reverse complement strand
GGCCGCCCTGGACACGCGGTACCTCGTGGTCGAGATGGGCGCCGACGGCGTCGGCAACATCGAGTACCTGGCCGGCATGGTCAAGCCGGACATCGGCGTGGTCCTGATGGTCGGCAGCGCCCACGCCGGCAAGTTCGGCGGCGTGGAGAACATCGCGCGGACCAAGGGCGAGCTCGTGGAGGCCCTGCCGGCGGACGGCGTCGCCGTGCTGAACCGGGACGACGCCCGGGTGGCCGCCATGGCCCAGCGCACGGACGCCCGGCTGGCCTGGTTCTCCACCGAGGAGGGTAGCTTCCCGCTCGTCGACGCGGACCTGGCCGCGGGCACGGCGGTCTTCTCCGCCCTGGCCTCCGGACTGACCACCACCCACGAGGAGCAGCCCGCGTTCGACCTGCTGCTCGGGGCCGGCACCGCCGCCGAGCCGCACCACGTGGTCTCCGGGCTCGTCGGCCGGCACCACGCCGCCAACATCACCGCCGCCGCCGCGGCGGCCCACGCCGCCGGCGTACCGGCCGAGCGGATCGCCGCGGCCCTGCACGGTGCGACGGCCGTGAGCCGCCGGCGGATGGAGCGCACGGACCGCCCCGACGGGGTGACCGTCATCAACGACGCGTACAACGCGAACCCGGAGTCCATGCGGGCCGCCCTGAAGACTCTGGCCATGATCGGCCGGTCCACGGGACGGCGCACCTGGGCCGTGCTAGGCGAGATGCTCGAGCTGGGGGACGCACGCATCGCCGAGCACACCGCCATCGGCACGGCCGTCGTCCGGCTGAACATCGACCAGCTGGTGGTCGTGGGACGCGGTGCCCGCCCGCTGTACACCTCCGCCGTCAACGAGGGTTCCTGGGGCGAGGAGATCGACTTCGCCGAGGACCTCGAGGAGGCCGAGGCCCTGCTCCGTCGCCGACTGGAACCCGGTGACGTCGTGTTGTTCAAGTCCTCCAATGGCGCCGGGCTGGGTGAGCTCGGCGACCGGCTAGCAATGGCCCCGTCCGCCCCGGTCTCCGGGGCCGGGGACCGAAAGGAGCAGAGCCAGTGATAGGCCTGTTGATCGGTGGTCTGCTCGGGCTCGTCCTGACGCTCGTCGGCACCCCGCTGTTCATCCGTTTCCTGGTGCGCCGGGGCTACGGCCAGTTCATCCGGGACGACGGACCGACCACCCACAAGACGAAGCGGGGTACGCCCACCATGGGCGGGGCCGTGTTCGTCGTGGTGACCGTGGTCGCCTACTTCCTCACCCACTGGATCATGGGGGCGCTGGGTCTCGGGAACGCCGGGCCCACGGCCTCGGCCCTGGTGCTGCTGCTGTTGATGGCCGGCATGGGGCTGGTCGGTTTCCTGGACGACTTCACCAAGATCTCCAACCAGCGCTCGCTCGGGCTGACGCCCTGGGCGAAGATCGTGGCCCAGGCCGTCGTCGGCATCACCTTCGCGGTCCTGGCCCTGAACTTTCCGGATGAGCGCGGGCTCACGCCCGCCTCGACCGCGGTCTCGTTCGTGCGGGACCTGCCGATCGACCTGGCGTTCGCCGGCCCCGTGCTCGGGGTGATCCTGTTCGTCGTGTGGTCCAACCTCATCACCACCGCCACCACGAACGCGGTCAACCTCACCGACGGCCTCGACGGCCTGGCCACCGGCGCCACGGCCATGATCACCGCCGCCTACGTCCTCATCGCGATCTTCCAGGCGAACCAATCCTGCGGCATCTCCGGCCCGGGGGCCGGGTGCTACGAGGTCCGGGACCCGATGGACCTGGCCGTGATCGGCGCCATCCTCACCGGGGCGCTCATGGGCTTCCTGTGGTGGAACACCTCCCCGGCCAAGATCTTCATGGGAGACACCGGGTCCCTGGCCCTGGGCGGGGCCCTGGCGGGGTTCGCGATCATGACCCGCACGGAACTGCTGGTGGTCCTCCTGGCCGGCCTGATGGTGCTGATCACGCTCTCCGTGATCATCCAGGTCGGGTACTTCAAGTTCTCCGGGGGCAAGCGCGTGTTCCTCATGGCACCGCTGCAGCACCACTTCGAGCTCAAGGGCTGGGCCGAGGTCACGGTCGTGGTGCGGTTCTGGCTGATCGGACTGCTGTGCGTGGTGCTCGGCGTGTCCGTCTTCTACGGGGAGTGGGTGCTGACGCAGTGAGCACGGACAACAGCGGGACGAGTTCCCGCCTCGACGGGCTGACGTCCTGGGACGCGGACTGGGCCGGACTGCGCGTGGTCGTCGCCGGACTGGGGCTGTCCGGGTTCTCGGCGGCGGACACGCTGGCCGAGCTCGGCGCCGAGGTGGTCCTCGTGGACGGCCAGGACACCGAGGAGAACCGGGCCCGGGCGGACACCCTGAGGATCGTCGGCGTCCGGGACGTGCTGCTCGGCGAGGAGTACACCCACGCCCTGCCCGACGTCGGCGGTGAGCCGGCCGAGCTCGTCGTCACCTCCCCGGGCTGGCGCCCCGACCAGCCGCTGCTGGCCGCGGCCGCCGCGGCCGGGATCCCCGTGTGGGGAGACGTCGAACTGGCCTGGCGGGTCCGGGAACGGGCCGGGCGCAAGACGGCCGACTGGATCGTGGTGACCGGCACCAACGGCAAGACCACCACCGTCGGGATGGTGGAGTCCATGCTGCTCGCGGCCGGCCTGCGGGCCGTGGCCTGCGGCAACGTGGGCACCCCGGTCCTGGACGCCATCCGGGACCCCGAGGGCTGGGACGTGATCGCCGTCGAGCTCTCCAGCTTCCAGCTGCACTGGACCCAGCACATCGAGCCGGCGGCCTCCGTGGTGCTCAACCTCGCCGAGGACCACGTGGACTGGCACGGGTCCTTCGAGGCCTACTGCGCGGACAAGGCGCGCATCTACGAGCACACCCGCGAGGCGTGCATCTTCAACGAGTCCGAGCCCGTCACCATGCGCATGGTCGAACAGGCCGACGTCCAGGAGGGGTGCCGCGCCGTGTCCTTCACCACGGACACCCCGGGACTGTCCATGGTGGGCGTGGTGGACGGACTGCTCGTGGACCGCGCCTTCCTCGACGAGCGGGCCCACCGTGCCCTGGAGCTGGGCGCGGTCCAGGACCTGGGCCCCCTCGCGCCGCGCCACCAAGTGGCCAACGCCCTGGCGGCCGCCGCCCTGGTGCGTGCCATCGGGGTGCCGCCCGAGGCGGTGCGCGACGGGCTGCGGGCCTACCGCCCCGGGGACCACCGCATCCAGCTGGTGGCCAAGGCCGACGACGTGCTGTGGATCAACGACTCCAAGGCCACCAACCCGCACGCCGCGGACGCCGCGCTCGGCGCGTTCACGGACGTCGTGTGGATCGCCGGGGGCCTGCCCAAGGGGGTGACCTACGACGAGCTGGTGGCCCGGCACTCGCAGCGGCTGCGCGCCGTCGTGCTCATCGGGGCGGATCCCAGCGAACTCGCAGGTGCCTTACAGCGACACGCGCCGCACGTCCCGGTCCTGTCCACGGCGGTGGGCGAGACTGGTGGGGATCCCTCGGACGGCCACCGCGCCATGGACGCAGCGGTCCGTGAGGCCGACGGCGTGGCCCGGCCCGGGGACGTCGTGCTCATGGCGCCGGCAGCGGCGTCCATGGACCAGTTCGTGTCCTACGCCGACCGAGGAAACGCCTTCATCGACGCCGTCGCCCGCCTCATGGACGCCAAGGGGCTGGGCAGCTAAGGAGCCCCATGGTGACCACCCCCCACCG
>DATBUG010000382.1:0-2134 GCA_036516315.1 Citricoccus sp. | reverse complement strand
GCCGGCCGGGACGGGGGTGTGCGTGGTGAACACCGTGGAGGCGCGGACCGAGGTCAGGGCGGCCTCCCAGTCCAGGCCGGCGGCCATGAGCTCCTCGATGCGCTCGATGCCCTGGAACCCGGCGTGGCCCTCGTTGGTGTGATAGACGCTGGGGGTTTCGGCCCCGGTGAGCCGGCAGTACAGCCGCAGGGCCCTCACCCCGCCCATGCCGAGCAGCAGCTCCTGCTGCAGACGCTGGTCGCCGCCGCCGCCGTAGAGCCGGTCGGTGATGGCGCGGGCGGTGTCGTCGTTGGCCGGCACGTTGGAGTCCAGCAGCAGCAGGGGCACGCGCCCGACGTCGGCGCGCCAGACCTGCGCGTGCAGCGTCCGGTGTCCGGGCAGGGGCAGCGAGATCAGCGCGGGGGTGCCGTCCTGCTCCTTGAGCAACGTCAGCGGCAGGTTGTCCGGGTCCAGGACGGGATAGCTCTCCTGCTGCCACGCGTCCCGGGACAGGGACTGCTTGAAGTACCCGGACTGGTAGAGCAGGCCCACGCCGATGACGGGCACCCCGAGGTCCGAGGCGGACTTGAGGTGGTCGCCGGCGAGGATGCCCAGTCCTCCGGAGTACTGGGGCAGCACGGCCGTGATGCCGAACTCGGGGGAGAAGTACGCGATCGGCCGCGGGGCGGGGTCCAGGCCGGCGGACTCGTGCTGGAACCAGCGGTCCTCGGTCAGGTACCGGTCGAGGTCCTCGGTGGCGGCGGCCACCCGTTGCACGATCGACTCGTCGGCGGCGAGCTGGGACAACCGGGTCCGGTCGAAGGAACCGAGCAGCGCCACCGGGTCCTGGTTCAGCTCCTCCCAGGCCACGGGATCGAGGTCCCGGAACAGGTCCTTGGTCTGCTGGTGCCAGGACCACCGCAGGTTGGTGGCCAGGCGGCTGAGCCCGGCGATCGAGTCGGGCAGGTGGGTACGGACGGTAAACCGACGAATTGCCTTCACAGACCCTCATTATCCATGTCCGGTCCGCGCGGCCCCGGGCATGTCGAGCGTGCCGTCCACCACCGGGAGCCAGGCCCGGCCCCGCCGCTCTGCGGCCCGACGGCGCCCGTCCAGCCCCGGAGCGACCCCCGTCGAGCACCCGTCCTGCGCCGGACCATCGCCTCCTCCTGTGCCCGTCCGGCGCCTCGTCCTGCGCCGACGTGGGGCGGACCGCTGGCGGGCCGTGCGTGGCGACGGTAACGTCGGCTGCGTGGGAGCTTCCAGGAATGCCATCACCGCCCCGATGTTCCGAACCGAGGTCAAGGTCGGCCGCATCCCCGTCACGGGTGTGCAGCCGGTCGTCGACTGTGGAGCCCGCCCGGCCAAGGCCGTGGTGGGCGAGGACATCCCCGTCCGCGCGACCGTGTTCCGGGAGGGGCACGACCGGCTCGGTGCCACGGCCGTGCTCTACGGCCCCTCGGGCTCCGAGGTGCAGCGGGTCCGGATGACCGAGGGCGCGCCCGGACTGGACGAGTACCGCGCCGTCCTGCGCCCGGTGGACATCGGGCCGCACACCTTCGTGGTGGAGGGCTGGTCCGATCCCGTGGCCACCTGGCAGCACGCGGCGACGGTGAAGATCGCGGCGGGCATCGACGTCGAGTTGATGCTGGCCGAGGGCGGGGCGCTGTTCCGCCGCGCCGCCGCGGACCCCGACCGCTCCGAGGCCGACCGCTCCCTGCTGGCCCGCGCGGCGCGCGGGCTCGAGGACACCACCCGGGACCCGGCCGAGCGCCTGGCCGCGGCTGACGACCCCGAGCTGACCGAGATGCTGGCCGCCCGTCCGATCCGCGAGTACGTCTCGCCCTCGCCCGAGTACCCGCTGGATGTCCAGCGCGCCCTGGCCGGCCGCGGGGCCTGGTACGAGTTCTTCCCGCGGTCCGAGGGCGCGGTCTTCGACCCGGTCTCCGGCACCTGGACCTCGGGAACCTTCACGACGGCGGCCGAGCGGCTGCCCGCGGTCGCCGAGATGGGCTTCGACGTCGTCTACCTGCCCCCGATCCACCCGATCGGCCGCGCGCACCGCAAGGGACCGAACAACACGCTCACCGCCGGGCCGCAGGACCCCGGCTCGCCCTGGGCGATCGGCTCGGAGGACGGCGGCCACGACGCGATC
>DATBUG010000381.1:0-5218 GCA_036516315.1 Citricoccus sp. | reverse complement strand
CGAGGACGTCGCCGCCCGGGGCATCGCCGCGGTGGCCGCGGTCGAGGACCTGCCCGACGTCGGCCGCCTGACCGGGCTGTTCGGGTCCTGAACCGGCCGGCGGACCAGAGATACCACCAGCACAGAGAAGGGCGGGGCCGTGATGGCCCCGCCCTTCGCTGTCGTCGTGTCCCGGTCCCGTCTCGGTCCCGTCTCTGTCTTGTCCCCGTCTTGTTCCTGTCCTGCCTCAGCGGCGGGCGACCAGGTCCCGCTCCCCGGGGACCTGCACCTGCGGTGCGCCCCCGGCGAACTCCAGGCGCTGTGGGTCCTCGAGCGTGAAGGGCGGCAGCGGTTCGCCACCGACCCGGGGCCGGCCGTGGCGCACGAAGCCCAGGAACCACTCCTGCAGCCCGGCGGCCGTGGCCGCGAAGACCTCGGGGTCCAGGCCCTCGAGCATGGGGGCGTCCGCCCAGGCCTCCCGGTCCCCGAACAGGAAGGGCAGCGGCATGCAGTGCGGACTGCCGGCGCCCGGCAGCGGGCTCTGCACCGAGAACCCGCCCAGGTAGACCTCCCGCTCGGCCCAGGTGGCGGCCTCGGCGAGTTCGAGGTGGGCCAGGCGGAACTGGTGCAGCGTCATCGCCTCGGCCATCCGGTCCTTGCCGGTGCCGCGGGGGTGCTTGCGGTCGATCCACGCGGCCGCCTCCTCCGGGTCCGCGAACCGGTGCCGCAGGAAGCCGTCCACCGCCTCGGGCGGGAAGGCCGCCTCCGGCGCGGGCCGCAGGAAGGCGGTGGCCTCCTCCGAGGTGGACAGCAGCAGCACGGCGTCCACGTGCAGCCGCGGGGCCGTGGCGGCGTAGTCGTGCAGGTCGTCCGGGACGGGACCGCCGGCGGCCGGCATCAGCGCCATGCCGCGTCCGGCGTAGGCCCGGGACAGATCGGCCTGGGCCCCGAGGACGGCGTCCAGGGGCGCGCGCTCCAACCCACCGGCGTCGGCCAGCGCCGCGGTGACCAGCGCCCACCGGTCCTTGAGCGCCTCCGGGGCCAGGGGCGGTTCCCAGGGCAGACTGATGAGGGCGAGCCGGCGGAACAGTCCGGTGGTCTCCTCGGCGGCGGCCAGGGCGTAGGCGTACCAGGCGCCGGCGGAGTCCCCCGCGAGGGTGACGTTGTCCGGGTCCCCGCCGAGGTCCGCGATCTCGTCGTGGACCCAGCGCAGGGCGGCCAGCAGGTCCCGCAGGGGACGCTGGGACTCGTGCGCGGTGCCCCGCGGGCCGAGGTGTCCCAGGGCGCCGATCCGGTAGTTCACGGTGACCAGGACGCACTGCCCGTCGCGCACCAGGGCGGGGGAGGTGAACCAGCGGGCGTTGCCGGTGCCGGAGAGGAACCCGCCGCCCGGGATGAACACGACCACGGGAAGCCCGCGGGCGCCGTCGGGGGCCTGCACGCGCAATTGGAAGGCGGTCTCGGACTGCTCCAGCTCACCGTTGGCCCCGCCCAGCAGCGCGTTGAGCGCCCCGGGCACCTGGGGGAAGGCCAACGCCGGCTCGTCCGCGGGGGCCTCGGCGCGGCGGACCGGGACCGGCTCGGAGAACCGGTCGGCCGGGTCCTGCGGCCGGGCGTAGCGGAAGACGGCGTCCAGGCCGGTCCCGGGACCGGTCACGGCAGGAACTCGTAGTCGTCCGCCGCCACGTCCTGGGTGATGCCCCAGTACTCGGTGGTCGGGAACGGCCAGACCTGGGAGACGCGGTTGAAGCGGTTCTTGTACCAGGTCTTCACGTAGGGCTGTCCCCAGGTCATGCGGGAGTTCTCCGCGTCCACCCAGGAGATGTGGCGGTCCAGGGCCTCCTGCTTCAGGTCCAGCGCCCGGGCGCCGCGCTCGAGCAGCTGGTGGATGGCCTCCACGGTGTACTCCGCGGCCCGCTCGATCATGAAGTGCAGGCCGCCGGCCACCACGCCGCCGGTGTTCGGGCCCATGAGCATGAAGAAGTTCGGGAAGTTCGGCACCGTGATGCCGGCGAAGGCCTTGGCGTCCCCGCCCCAGTAGTCGTGGATCTCTCGCCCGCCGCGGCCGACCACCTCGATCGGGTCGAGGTAGTCCGAGGGGCGGAACCCGGTGGCGTAGATGACCACGTCGACGTCCAGCTCCCGGCCGTCGCCGGTGACCAGCCCGTGCGGGGTGAAGGACTCCAGGCCCTCGGAGATCACCTCGGTCTGCGGGGACTTCAGGGCGGCGGCCCACACGCCGTTGTCCCGCAGCATGCGCTTGGCCGAGGGCGGGTAGTGGGGGATGGCCTTCTGCAGCAGGTCCGGACGGCCCTCGTACTGTTCCTCCATGCGCCGGATGATGGCCTGGCGGAACTCCTCGTTGGCCTGCGAGACGCTGTGCGGGACACCCTCCCAGCCCTCCTCGGCGGTGGCGATGTGGATGCGGCCCTCGATGCCCCCGGCGGTCACCCAGAGGCGGAACAGCTGTCCGTAGCAGGGGACCTTGGCGTGCAGCCAGTCCGCGGTCTCGGACATCGGCTCGTGGTACGTCGGCGCCGGCAGCATCCAGGGGGCGCTGCGCTGGAACAGGTAGAGCTGCTCGACGTCGTCGACGATCGCCGGGACGATCTGGTAGGCGCTCGCGCCCGTGCCGATGACCGCCACGCGCTTGCCGCGCAGGTCCACCCCGTGGTCCCACTCCTGGGAGTGCATCTGGGCGCCGCGGAAGGTGTCCTGGCCCGGCCACTCGGGGATGTGCGGGTGGTCCAGCTGGCCTACGCCGGTCATGATCGCGTTGTAGCGGCGGGTGCGCTCCTCGCCGTCCCGGGTGCGCGTGGTGGCCAGCCAGGTGGCGGTCTCCTCATCCCACACGGCGCGGACGAGGGAGGTGTTGAGCTCGATCTGCTCCGTGAAGCCGGCCTTCTCTGCCACGGTCTCCAGGTAGTCGAGGACCTCGTGGCCCTGGGCGAACTGGTGCGGCCAGTCCACGCGCTGGGCGAAGGAGAAGCTGTAGCCGTAAGTGGGGGTGTCCAGGCGCACGCCCGGGTAGTGATTCTTCCACCAGGTGCCGCCCACCCGGTGGGAGGCCTCGATCCAGCTGTAGGGCAGCCCGGCCTCCTGGAGGCGGTAGGCGGCGGCGATCCCGGAGATCCCGGCACCCACGATCAGCGTCTCGAAGGCCTCCGTGCCCCCCTGGCGGTAGTCCTCGTAGTGCCAGTCCGGGGAGCCGTTGCGGTCCGGGGCCAGGGTGAACTCGTGCTTCATCTGGCCCATCCAGTTCGGGTCACGCTCCGCGCGGCCGCCGGTGAACCAGTTCAGCAGGGTCTCGGCCTGGTCGGCGCTGAGCGGCTGGAGGGAGGACACGCCCTCGTCCCGCAGCCGGCGCAGGCCCTGGAAGGCCAGCTCCTGGGCCCGGGCGGTCTGCTCGGGGCTCAGCCCGCCGTGCGGGGTCAGCGTGGTGCCCATGGGCGGCAGCGGCGGGGAGAGCTCGGCCTCCAGCAGGGAGGTGTCCCGCAGCGTGGCGGCGACGGCCGCCAGCAGGACCGGCGCCTCGGCGCCGGCCACCATCCGGCGCAGCGTCTCGTCGTCCTCGGTGATCGGTGCGTACTCGTCGACCCAGTACAGGTCGCCGTTCGTCGGCTGGGCGTCCAGCGGGGTGCTGGTGGCGGTCATGGGTCCTCCTGGGAAGGCGGGGGCGTGGCCCCGGGAATGGCGGGTGGGGCGGTCAGGCGATCGGCTGGCGGGCCTGGCGGACGCGGTCGTCCAGGTGAGTGCGCAGCTGACGCACCACGTGGTCCTGGTCGCCGGGGGTGAAGACGGCGGCCACGTACCGGTCCGGGCGGACCACCACGTACACCGGCGTGCCGGGCAGCCCGGCGGTGAGGGTCTCGCGCTCCTCCCGCACGTGCCCGACGCCGGCCGCGGCCCCCGGACCGGCCGGGGTGACCGGGCCGTCCAGGCGCACCAGGGTGGCCCCGAGTGCGGTGAAGTAGGGGTCCAGGTCCGCGGGATCCGCGGCCAGGCCGATCACGGCCCAGCCGCGACCGAGGACGGCGTCCAGCCCGGTGGCCCCGCCGGGCGTCTCACCGGTGGCCTCACCGGTGGCCTCGCCGGATCGCTCCGCGGCGACGGGGACGACCCGCGGCTGGCTCAGGGCGGTACCCACGGTGACGCCCGGCAGCGACGGGGTCTGCGGCCCGGGGGCGACGGCGAGTCCGTCGGAGTAGTCCGGCGGGGTGACGAAGCGCATGTTGGCCAGGTAAGAGTGCACCGGCGGGGCCTTGCGCAGCAGTTGCACCGTGGCGTCGCGCAGGCGGGTGGCCACCGGATGCGTGGCCATGACCACGGCGCCGATCCGGCGCGAGAGCATCATCATCTTCGCCCCGTGCGCCCGGCGTTCGGTCTCGTAGGTGTCCAGCAACCGGTCCGTGGCCCCGCCGCGGACGGCCTCGATGAGCTTCCAGGCGATGTTGGCGGCGTCCCGGATGCCGGCGTTGAGGCCCTGCCCGGCGAACGGGGGCATCAGGTGGGCGGCGTCCCCGGCCAGGAATGCCCGGCCGGACCGGTAGGAGCGGGCCACGCGCTGGTGGGCCACGTACACGGCCGCGCGGCGGACGTCGGCGGGATCCAGGTCCGCGCGGAACGGGCGCATCAGCTCCCGGATCATGTCCGGGGAGGTCATCTCGTCCGCGTCCTCGTGGTCGAACAGCATGAACTCCAGGCGCAGCCGGCCCTTGAGGCCGGGCACCAGGACGTAGGGGCGCTCGCCGTCGCAGTGGAACTCGGCGAAGGGGTCGCGCTGGGTGGTCTCGTTGAGCAGGTCGATGACGATCCATCGCTGGGGCTGGGTGGTGCCGACCAGGTCGATGCCGAGGGCGAAACGGGTGAAGCTGCGCCCACCGTCGGCACCGATGAGCCAGTCCGCCGTCAGGGTGCGCCGGCCCTCGGGGGTCTCCACCGCCAGGGCCACGCCGTGGGCGTCCTGGGACAGCTCGACGGCCTCGGCGCCCAGCAGGACCTCGAGTCCGGGATGGGCCAGGGCGCGGTCGAAGAGCAGCTGCTCCAGGATCGGCTGGTCGAACTGCGTCTTGGCGGGGTGGCCCAGCCGGGAGGGCACGGGGCGTGCCTCGGCCAGCAGGCGCTCACCGAGGCCGAAGTAGCGGCTGCCGGTGTCCAGGAGCGACTCGGCCTTGAGGGCATCGGCGATCCCGAGCTGGTCGAACACCCGGAAGGACTCGTCCTGCAGGCTGATCGCGCG
>DATBUG010000380.1:0-4118 GCA_036516315.1 Citricoccus sp. | reverse complement strand
TCCACGGCGGAGGCGGCGGCCGCCAGCAACGGCAGGGCCAGCGGAGAGACCGCCTCGTCCCCGCCGGTGAGGTCCAGCACGCCCAGGATCGAGCCGTCCCCGGGGTGGCGCAGGGGCACCGCGGAGCAGCTCCAGGGGTGGACGACCGGATGGAAGTGCTCGGCGCGGCTGACCTGCATGGCGCGCCCGGTGGCCAGGGCCGCACCCGGTGCGGAGGTGCCCACGGAGGACTCCGACCAGTCCGCTCCGGGCACGAAGCCCATCACCTCGGCACGGTGGGCCGCGGCCGGGTCGCCCTCGACCCACAGCAGCTGGCCCGCCGCGTTGCCGAGGGCCACGATCAACCCGGCGTCCGTGGCCGGTTGCACCAGCAGCCGGCGGACGATGGACAGCACGCCCGCCAGGGGGTGCTCGTCACGCGCGTGGCGCAGGTCGTCGTCCGGCAGCACGGCGGGGGCCGCGGAGGGGTCGATCGGCGCGTTCACGGCCAGGGACCGGCGCCAGGACTGCACGACGTCCTCCCGCAGCGGGCCGTCCGCGGGCAGGGGCAGGGCGGCGGGTGCGGCGCCACCGGTCACGGCGCGCCGGGCCAGGGCGGCGAGTTCGTGGTGGGCCCGCTCCACGTACCGCTGGTAGGCGGGCGCGGCGAGCTGGGGGATCACCGTGGGTCCATCAACCGGGAGCGGATGAGGAAGCGCTTGCCCTCCGGGGCCTCCACCGAGAAGCCGGAGCCGCGTCCGTCCACCACGTCCAGGGTCAGGTGCGTGTGCTTCCAGTACTCGAACTGCTCGCGGCTCATCCAGAACGGCAGCTCAGTGCCGTCGGGCAGCTCGAAGGTGCCCAGCAGGACGTCGGCGTCCCCGGTCTTGAAGTCCCCGGCGGGGAAGCACATCGGCGAGGAGCCGTCACAGCACCCTCCGGACTGGTGGAACATCAGCGGCCCATGGAGCTGCTGCAGGTGTTGCACCAGCTCCAGCGCGGCGCGTGTCATGCCGACGCGCGAGGACTCCTCGCCGGGGATTCGGGGGTGGGCGTCGAGCACCGAGGGATGGTCGGCCCCGTGGGGCGTCGCCGTGGGGGCAGGGGGCATCGGGACCTCCTGGGGTAGGGGCTCCCCACACCGTATCCCGTCACGTGATCCACGTCACGCCCCGGCATGCACGCCCGGGCCACGACGGCACGGTCAGGCGTGGTCGCCCCCGACGCGGCGCTCGGCCTCGGCGGCGATGTCCCGCAGGTCCTGGCGCATGGCCTTGCGCGTGACGGCCAGTCCCAGCGGAGCGGTGACCGCCCCCAGCACCCGGCGCAGGACGCCGCCGGCGACGTCCTCGCCCTGGAAGCGCATCACCAGCTGGGTCCGGGTGGGCCGGCCCGCGTCCGCGCCGGTGCCGCCGATCGGCAACACCTCGAACTCCGTGCGGTAGCGGGTGCCGTGGGACTCGGCCTGGATCTCGGTCCGGCGCCCGGGGTCCACGGCCGTGACGGTCATGTCCTCGCTGGCCTCCTGGCCGAACATCACCCGTGTCTCGCGCCAGCTCGTGCCCACCTGGTACCCGGTGTCCGCGGAGAGCCGTTGCACCGCACGCACCCCCTCCAGGACCCGGACGGTGCCCTCGAGGTCCGTCAGGACCTCCCAGACTGCGGCGGCAGGTGCGGCCACGGTCATGACGATGGACAGGGGCTTCATGGCGATCGACCTCGCTGGCGGGTTCGGCCCGCGCGGTCACGGAGGTCCGTGCCGCACGGGTTAAGGACAGATGGAGCGGTCGGGATCACCGTACCGCTCCATCTGCAATCCGACTGAGCCGGTCGGGCTCAGTAGGCCTTGACGCGCTGCTCGACGATCAAGTGGATGAGGGCGAAGCGGCCCTCCTCGTCGATCGCCTTCAGCGCCGCCTCGAGGGCGCCGGGAACCTCGGAGTCCTGCTCCACCCGCACGCCGAAACCACCGAAGGCCTCGGCGGCCTTGGCGAAGTCGGGGTTCTTCAGCTGGGTGCCGGACACCCGTCCCGGGTAGTCCCGTTCCTGGTGCGTACGGATGGTGCCGTACTCCTGGTTGTCCATCACGATGATCAGCGGCGTGGCGCCGTACTGGGCCGCGGTGGCCATCTCCTGGCCGTTCATGAGGAACTCGCCGTCCCCGGCGATGGTCACCACGCGCCGCCCCGGGTAGTTCAGGGACGCGGCCACGGCCGACGGCACCGAATACCCCATCGAGCCGTTGCGGGCGGAGATCATCGCGGCGTAGGAGTTGGTGGGGAAGTACCGGTGCGCCCAGTTGGTGTGCTCGCCGGCGCCGAGGGTGATCATGGCGTCCTCGGGCAGGGACTTCACGAGGTTGGCCATCAGGGTGTCCATCCGGGCCTGGCCCTCGGAGGGCTCGGCCGGCGGCAGGGCGGCGAACTTCTCCTGCTCGCCGCGCATCCGGGTGGTCCACTCCTTCCAGGAGTCCTTGACCTTCAGGTCCATCCGGACCAGGTCCCGCACGAACACGTCCGGCTTGGCCACGATCTGGTGGGACACCGGACCCGAGCGCCCGCGCAGGGCGGGGTCGATCGTGACCAGGAAGTTCTTCTTGTCCCAGTTCTGGCGGATGGTGAACCCGTCCGTGACGACGTCGCCGGGCACGGTGCCCACGAAGACGATCAGGTCGGTCTCCTCGAGCAGGTCATAGGTCGGCTTCGGCCGCCCGTAGCCGATCGGGCCCACGTAGGACGGGGAGTTGAACGGCACGGTGCCCTCGGTGCGCCACTCGGCCGCGGCGGGGATGTTGTGCTCCTCCAGCCACTGCGTGAGCATCTGGGCGCCCTCGGTGGTCCAGTCGTTGCCACCGGTGATGAACAGCGGCTTGTCCGACTCCTGCAGCGCATCGTTGAGCGACTTCCAGTCCTCCACGGTCATGCCGCCGGGGGCCACCGGGATGCACGGGTGCAGGGTGGGGTCGATCTGTTCCTGGATGACGTCCTCGTGCAGGCCCACGATCACGGGCCCCGGACGGCCGGAGCTGGCGGCGAACATGGCCTCGGCCACGATCTCCGAGGCACGGCTGGCGTGGTCCAGGGTCATCACGCGCTTGGCGCCGGACTCGAACCACATCTGCGGGTCGAACTCCTGGAAGGCCTCCTTGCCGCGGTGCTCGAAGGGGATCAGACCCACGAACAGCACCATCGCGGTGGAGTCCTGCCAGGCGGTGTGCAACCCCACGTGCGCGTTGGCCGCGCCCGGCCCGCGGGTCACCATGGCCACACCGGGCACGGGGTTCATCTTGCCGTCGGCCTCGGCCATGTAGGCCGCCCCGCCCTCGTGACGGCAGATCACGTTCTCGATCGAGGAGCCGTGCAACCCGTCCAGCACGTCCAGGTAGCTCTCCCCCGGGACCGAATAGACCCGCTTGACGCCGTGCGCCTCCAGCGTGTCCACGATGACGTGGCCAGCAGACTTGGTCTCCGACGTGATCTGGTCAGCGCTCAACGTCTCCGACGTGATCTGGTCAGTGCTCATCTAGGCTCCTTGAACTGTGTGCGGCGGCGGCACTTCCGACCGCGACCCGGGCTGCCCCACGGGCTGCGCCGGGGTGGACTTCGAGCAAAGATACCCCAGCGGGCGGAACGGCCCCACACCTGTGGCGGGATGTGTCATCAGTGGGCTGACGATTGACACCCACCCCTGTTCAGCAGGTATCCGCGTGGTCACCCAGGCCGCGCCATGAGCGCCGGAAGCGGCGTTGATCACGTTGTCCCCACAGCGCGCCTGAAGCATATTCACCACGGTCAACCTTCAGTACAGTGCTGAAATGTTCTCCCCCGACACAACGCGCCGTCTCACACAGGCCGCATCCCTTGCCAACACCGCCGCGGGCAACCACGGTGGCCATCCCCTGCCCGAACGACTCGATCCGGAACACCTCGCGGCGCTGCTCGCCGCCCCGGACGGTCCTTCCGTCGACGCCGACTCCGTGTCCGGCGCCACCCTGCGCGCGGTGAAGAAGCTGCGCGCCGCCGTCGCCGGCATCTGGCACGACGCCGCCGCCGAGGACGCCACGGCGGCCCTGGCCGGCATCAACCAGTTGCTGGCCGCCGCCGGCCCGGTCCGCCTGGTCCTGCCGGACGGCCCCGATG
>DATBUG010000379.1:0-3049 GCA_036516315.1 Citricoccus sp. | reverse complement strand
CGGCTGCTCCGGCGGCCGGGACTGCGGGTCCGGAAGGCGGGGCCCCCGCGAGTACTGCTGCGTCGTGGTGTCGTAGAACCAGTCCTCACCTGGTTCGAAGGACGTGATCACCGGATGTCCCGTGGCCCTCGCGTGGGCGCTGGCGTGCTGGGAGGGCGAAGAGTCACAGCAGCCGATGTGCCCGCACCGGGCGCATCGGCGCAGGTGGACCCACCACCCCGGTCCCTCGCCGTCCAGGCATTCGAGGCAACCGGTCCCGCTCGGCGTGGCCGTGAGGCTGATCCCGGGATGTTCGTCCTCCATGGAACCTGTCACCGTCCTTCCGGTCAGCATGCTCCCCTCGCCACCACCGGCCGGGACGCCACCGGACGCCGGCCGGGATGGACGCCATTGTGGCAGGCTCGGGCCGGCAGGGACAGGAGTCACCGCACTTTGTCCCCAGGTGAGCGGCGCGCGCATCGCGGGTGCCGTGGCCGCGGAGGCCATAACAGAGCCGGCCACGGCCCACCACTACCCCGCGACCCGCAGCACCGCCGCCCCCGTGACCCGGTCCCCGGCCAGGTCCGCCAGGGCCCGGTCCGCCTGTTCGAGGGGGTACGGGACCGTGGTGGGCCGCAGCCGCAGGCGCGCGGCTAGGCGCAGGAACTCCTCCCCGTCCTGCCGGGTGTTCGCGGTCACGCTGCGGACCTGGCGTTCCTGAAACAACTCCTCGGCGTAGTGCAGGGCCGGGATGTCGCTGAGGTGGATCCCGGCCAGCGCCAGCGTGCCCCCGCGGTCCAGGGCCCGCAACGCCGGGGGCACCAGCTCGCCCGCCGGGGCGAAGATGATCGCCGCGTCCAGCGGCACGGGCGGCGTCTCGTCCGAGGCGCCCACGAAGTCCACGCCGAGCTGCCGGGCGAGCCGGCGCCCCTTCTCTCCCCGGGTCATCACGTAGACCTCGGCGCCACGGTGCAGGGCCACTTGGGCGGCGAGGTGCGCCGAGGCCCCGAACCCGTAGATCCCCAACCGGCCGCCCGGCGGCACCTCGGCCCGTTGCAGGGACCGGTATCCGATGATCCCCGCACACAGCAGCGGGGCGGCCTCCTCGTCGGTGAACGCCTCGGGCAGGGCATAGGCGAAGGCCTCGGGGACCACGGCCAGTTCGGCGTACCCGCCGTCCTCGTCCCAGCCGGTGAAGCGCGGGCTCAGGCACAGGTTCTCGGCACCGCGCCGGCAGAACCGGCAGTGGCCGCAGGTGTGCCGCAGCCAGGCGATGCCCACCCGCGCGCCGACGTCGAACCGCGCGCATCCGGGCCCGAGCGCCACGACCTCACCGACGACCTCGTGACCGGGCACCACGTGGGGCCGATGCACCGGCAGGTCGCCCTCCGCCACGTGCAGGTCCGTGCGGCACACCCCGCACACGCGCACCCGCACGAGGACCTCGCCGTGACCGGGTGACGGATCGGGCCGCTCGCCGAAACGCAGCGGCCCGGCACTGACCGGGCCCGGATCCGCCACCCACCACGCGCGCATGGCTCAGGCCAGGGTGGCCTTCACGGTCAGGTCCTTGACGCCGGCGAGCGCCTGGGACACCGGGCACTGTTCCTTGGCCTCACCGGCGATCCGCTCGAAGTCCTCGGCCGAGATGCCCTCCACCTGGCCGGTGACGGACAGGGCGATCGCGGTGATGCCCTCTCCGGCCACGAAGGTGACGTCCGCGCTGGTGTCCAGGCGCGTCGGGGCCGTGCCGTTCTCCTTGAGCATGTTGGAGAACTGCATGCTGAAGCACGTGGCGTGGGCCGAGGCGATGAGCTCCTCGGGCGTGGTGGTGCTACCGGACTCCTCCGCGCGGGACTTCCACGCGACGTCGAAGGAGCCGGCCTTGGAGGTCTCCAGCGTGGTGGTGCCCGAACCGGTGAACAGGTCACCGTTCCACTGGGTGCTGGCGGTGTTGACGATGGGACGGGGCATGGGTTCCTCCTGCTGGTCGCTGGGCGTGGCCGTGGGGCCACCTGCCGCCACCGTAACGAGAACCGGCCCCGGTTGTCAGGGGTATGCCGCACCTCCCAGCGAACGGTCAGCCTGGCCGCCCGGTGGCATCCGGCCCCTTGTCCGGGTCCGCCGGCCGGACGAGAGTGGAGGGCAGGAGGCCGGTGCCAGGCACCGGACGACGACGCGCGATGAGGAGCACGCCATGACCGAGGAGACGGACCGCACCGAGGACCTGGGCGAGGACGCCTGCTGGGCGCGCCTGCGCACCGGCGAGGTCGCCCGCCTGGCCGTGATCGTCGAGGGCCGCCCGGAGATCTTCCCCATCAACTACGTGGTGGACCGTGGATCGCTGGTGTTCCGGACCGCCGAGGGGACGAAGGTGCACGCCGCCCTGTCCACCTCGGGGGTCGCCCTGGAGGTCGACGGCGTCGACGCCCCCGATGACACTGCCGATGACGCCCCAGAGGGTGGGCCGGAGGCGTCTGCCCATGCCTGGAGCGTGGTGGTGAAGGGGTCCGCCGAGCAGATCACCGGCACCAAGGAGCTGATGGGCACCACCGAGTTGCCGCTGACCCCCTGGCAGACGGGGACCAAGGGCAAGTTCGTGCGGATCCACCCGACCGAGGTCACCGGGCGACGGTTCCCGGTGGCCACTCCGGAGCAGTGGCGCACCTCGGTGACCGGGCTCCCACACGCCGCGGACGAGTGAGCTCCGGAACGGGCCCGGCAGCGGACCCCGGCGGGCCCGGGCCGACGGCGATCACCCGGGCCGGAGCGGCCCACGCCGGCGCCGTGGGCCGGCTGCTGCACGCGTTCAATACCGAGTTCTCGACCCCCACGCCCACCGCCGAGGAGTTCACCACCCGCTTCGCCCGCCTGCTGGAGCGCGACGACGTCCTCGTCCTGCTGGCCGGCGACCCCGGGGACCCGGTGGGCTTCGCCTACCTGACCCTGCGCCCGTCCGCCTATACCGACGGGCCGCTGATGCAGCTCGAGGAGCTCTACGTGGTGCCCGCACGGCGCGGCACCGGCGTCGGGACCGCGCTCGTGCGGGAGCTGCTGCGCCGGGCCCGGG
>DATBUG010000378.1:0-2781 GCA_036516315.1 Citricoccus sp. | reverse complement strand
CGGTGGACCCGGCGCTGCTGCAGCAGGCCCTGG
The DNA here is from genome assembly GCA_036516315.1 of Citricoccus sp. Lineage (GTDB taxonomy): Bacteria > Actinomycetota > Actinomycetes > Actinomycetales > Micrococcaceae > Citricoccus. Next base: position 2,748 of record DATBUG010000378.1, on the reverse strand, counting down.
ACGCCACGTTCGAGCGGTACCCGCTCTACCACGCCGTGCTGCGCCGCGGGGTGTTCTGGTACTACCTGCAGGACAGCGACCTGCGCCCCGTGGTCACCGCCGAGGACCTGCCGACCTGCGCGCCCCTCTACCAGGCGGACCGGCGGACCCTGCTGTTCCGCGTGATGCACCACCGTCGCCGGATCGTCCTCGAGGTCTTCCATGCCCTCTCCGACGGCACCGGCGCCCTGTGGTTCCTGACCGACCTGCTGGACGCCTACCACCGGTTGCGTTTCCCGCACGAAGGACAAGCGAGGCAGGAAGGGCAACAAAGGCAAGAGGGCCGGAACGACCCGGCGGCACCGGGCGCCGGGTCCTCCCCGGCCCAGGGGCACACCGTGGCCCCCACCCATGAACTGAGCCCGGACAGCTTCCGGCACTACTTCATCCGCCGCCGGGACCCCATGCCGGACGGGCCAGCGCCCTTCGCGCGGGAGGCGGCGCCGGCTATCCTCTCGGTGCCCGGTGAACCGCCGTCGCCCCCGCGGGACGAGGATGGCCGGCGCCGTCGGCGCCGGCGCGCCCGCACCCGGGTCCACCGGGTTCCGGGGACCCGTACCCCGGACCACCGCACCCGCGCCGTCGAGCTCACGATGCCTGCCGGCCAGGTGCTGGACCTGGCCCGGGCGGAGGGCGTCTCGCTGACCATGTACCTGACCGCGCTGTTCGTCGAGGCGGTCCGCGCCTCCTCCGGCGGACTCGGCGCGGCCCGCACGATCGCCGTCTCGGTCCCGGTGAACCTGCGCCAGTTCTTCCCCTCGACGTCGGCGCGCAACTTCTTCGCCACGGTCCGGGTGGCGCACACCTACGGGGAGGGTGACGACGGCCTGGGGGCCGTCGCCCGCCGGCTCGACGGCCGGTTCCGGCCCCAGGTCGCCCCGGCGGCCCTGGAGCGGAAGCTGCGCCGGTTCATCCGGTTCGAACGGATGCCCCTGCTGAGGATCCTGCCCCGGCCACTCAAGGACCTGGTCCTGCGCCTGGTCAACAGCGGCAACAACCGCGGCCTGACCCTGGCCGTGTCCAACCTGGGCCGGGTCACCTTTCCCGAGCCCGCAGCCTCCCACGTGGGACGCGTCCTCTTCCAGGTCTCCGCAGTGCGCCCGCAGTTCTGCGCCATCTCCCACGCCGGGGTGCTCACGGTCACCTTCACCTCGCCCTTCGTGGAGACCGGGCACATCAGGGACTTCACCCGGATGCTGACCGCGCAGGGGGTCGACGTGGACCTCGTGGCGGCCCCCGTCACCGAGGCGGAACTTGCCCAGGTGCAGCCGTGAGGCACTGCGCGGCGTGCCGGGCCGGCGTCGAGGGCGAGTGGAGCCGGTGTCCCCTGTGCGGCACCGCGTTGAGCGGTGAGCCCGTGCCCAGTCCCCTGCCGGCGGTCCCGCTGGCCTTCTCCCGGCGGCGGGTGCTCAAGGCCCTGTTCCTCTCCTCCCTGGCCGTCATCGCGGCCTCGTTCCTGGCCCAGCTGCTGTTCGGCCGGGAGTCCGCCGGCATCGGCGTGCTCCGCTCCCTGTGGCTCGGGCTGACCGCCATGTGGCTGGTGGTGCTGATGGCCGTCCGCAAGCGCCGCAATGTCGCCAAGGGCACCGTGTACCTCGTCGTGCTCATCGGCCTGGTCTGCGTTTACTGGGACTACCTCGACGGCTGGCCGGGCTGGTCCCTGACCTACGCCGTGCCCGCTCTGTGCGCCTGCTCCATCGTGGCCCTGCTGATCACCCTGCGCGTGCTGCGCACCGAGGTGGGCGAGCACATCCTCTACAGCGGCCTGACGGTGCTGCTGGGACTGACCCCCCTGGTCTTCCTGGCCGCCGGCTGGGTCTCGAACCCCGTCCCGTCCGTCGTGTGCGGGATGCTGAGCCTGGGCGTGCTGGCGGTGGTCCACCTCGGCCGGATCGCCGAGCTGGGCCACGAGCTGGCCAAGCGGCTGCACGTGTGACGGGGCCGTGCCGCGGTACCCGCAGCGCCGGTCTCCGGATGCCGCCGGGGATCACTCGTCCCAGACCTGCACCACGTGCTGCCGGGTGATCAGTCCGCCGGAGACGTCCGCGGTACACGCGCACCGCACGTTGGTGCCGTCCGGGTAGCGGCACAGGGTGGTCAGGGCGATCCGGTTCTCGCCGACGACCGGATCGACGACCCGATGGGTCATGTCCCGGGAATACGTGTCCTCGAGCCATGGAGCGATGGCGTCCCGACCTGTGAGCACTAGCGGTGACCGTGGTGGGTGGTCGCGGTCCACGACTGTCACCTCGGCGCCCTGGGCGTAGACCGCCAGCAGGGCCCGGGCGTCGCGTTCCTCGGTGGCGCGGGTGAAGCCGGCCAGGTCGAAGGCAGTGTGAGCATTCATGACTGTGTCCTGGAGGTCCTGGGGTCAGCCCCTCCGCACCGCCATTGTCCCGCTGCGCAGGGAGCGGGGACAACGTCTGCGGGCTCGTCCGGGACGGCTGCGCAGAAGGCCTCCACTGCCGCGAGCGCTTCCGGTGTGGGCGTGTTGTCCTGCCCGGTGGCCACGGTCAGGTCCCAGCCGTGGACCACCACCTCATCGAGCGCGACCGGGCCGGCCCGGTGGTAGGCGGCCATGACCACCCCGGACGGCGAGACCTCGTGGGCGGCCAGGCGCAGTCCGGTGGGGACCGCGCCGTCGGCGAAGAGCCGCTTGCCGGTGCCCAGCAGCAGCGGGAAGACGAGGACCCGGAGCTCGTCGACCAG
>DATBUG010000377.1:0-1959 GCA_036516315.1 Citricoccus sp. | reverse complement strand
GGACGGCGCGGCGTCGAGCGGGATGACCTTGGCGGAGTAGCCGGCGACGGTGGACCCATGGCCGGCGGGGGCGGCACTGGAGACGAGGGGCCGCTGGGCGGCCTGGCGGTGGGCTGACTTGGGTACGCGGGGTCGACGAGTCGCCACCTGAACCTCCCACTGCGTGTCCGTGACCGGGAACGTGCCGGATCGCGGCCGGGTCCCTGGCGGGGCCGTCAGGGATCACTGTCGAGGATACCGTCTCCCGGAGGCCCGCCGGCGGCAGTGCCCCGGGCGCGTTGCCGCTCCCAGCGCCCGCATCGTCCCCGTCCCCGTCCCCGTCCCCGTCCCCGGCGGCCACGATACGGACACCGGGGACGGAGAGCACCGGGGCGGGTCAGCCCTGGCGGTAGCGCGGGAAGGCCGACGCCCCGGCGTACCGCGCGGAGTCGCCCAGCTCCTCCTCGATGCGCAGCAGCTGGTTGTACTTGGCCACCCGGTCGGAGCGGGCCGGGGCGCCGGTCTTGATCTGGCCGGCGTTGGTGGCCACCGCCAGGTCCGCGATGAAGGTGTCCTCGGTCTCGCCGGAGCGGTGCGAGATCATGCAGTGGAAGGTGTGGCGCTGGGCCAGCGAGATCGCGTCCAGGGTCTCGGTGAGGGACCCGATCTGGTTGACCTTCACCAGCAGGGCGTTGCCGGCGGCTTCGTCGATGCCGCGCTGCAGTCGCTCCGGGTTGGTGACGAACAGGTCGTCGCCCACCAGCTGGACGCGGTCGCCGAGGGCCTGGGTCAGCTGCTGCCAACCCGCCCAGTCGTTCTCGTCCAGCGGGTCCTCGATGGACACCAGCGGGTAGGAGTCGGCCAGCGAGGTGTAGTAGGCGGTCATGTCCGCCGCGGACTTCTGTTCGCCCTCGAAGGTGTAGGTGCCGTTCTCGCAGAACTCGGAGGAGGCCACGTCCAGGGCCAGCGCGATGTCCGCGCCCGGGGTGTAACCGGCCCGGGTGATGGCCTCGGTGATGAGGTCCAGGGCGGCACGGTTGGACGGCAGCGACGGGGCGAAGCCGCCCTCGTCGCCCAGGCCGGTGCCGAGCTCGCGCTCCTGCAGGACCTTCTTGAGCGTGTGGTAGACCTCCGCGCCCCAGCGCAGGGCTTCGGAGAAGCTCGGGGCGCCGATCGGGGCGATCATGAACTCCTGGATGTCCACGTTGGAGTCCGCGTGGGCCCCGCCGTTGAGGATGTTCATCATCGGCACCGGCAGCAGGTGGGCGTTGGGCCCGCCGAGGTACTTGAACAGGGACAGGTCCGCGGAGGCCGCGGCCGCGTCCGCCACCGCCAGGGACACCCCGAGGATCGCGTTGGCGCCCAGCTTGCCCTTGTTCTCGGTGCCGTCGAGGTCGATCATCAGCGTGTCGACGAGGCGCTGGTCGGTGGCGTCGATGCCCTCGAGCTCGTCCCCCAGCTCGTCGATGACGGCGTTGACGGCGCCCAGCACGCCCTTGCCCAGGTACCGGTCCTTGTCGCCGTCCCGGCGCTCGACAGCCTCGAATTCACCCGTGGAGGCCCCCGAGGGCACGGCGGCGCGGCCGAGCGAGCCGTCGGTCAGCAGCACCTCCACCTCGACGGTGGGGTTGCCGCGGGAGTCGAGGATCTCACGGGAATGGATGGCGTCGATCAGGGCCATGTGCAGTCTCCTTTGAAGGCAGAGGTTCCGAGGGTGCAACGCGGGTTCAGCCTAACCTGCCGGCCGGGATTCACGAGCCGTCGTGACGGTCCCCGGCCAGGTTCGCCCGCACCGCGGCCAGGTGGCGGCGCAGGGCCCGCTCCGGGTCCAGGCCGGCGGCCCGCGCGCGCTGGACGGTCCGGAACAGCGCGGCCCCGAGCTCCTCCTCGTCGGCGGGCGCCGTCGCATCGGCCCCCGAGGGCACCGGGCCCGGGTCCGGGAGGGGGTCCACCGGCTGCCGGGCGGCCCGGTCCACGACC
>DATBUG010000376.1:0-2218 GCA_036516315.1 Citricoccus sp. | reverse complement strand
GCGCAGCAGGTTCTTCTGCAGCCCCCAGGAGTATTCATCCTCGGGCACCCCGGCATCGCGCAGGGCGGCCAGGGCGATCATCACCTCTCCCACGACGTCGGCCTGGTACTGGGCGGCGGCCTCGTTGCCGACCCGCACCGGTCGGGAGTGTTCGTATCCGGCCAGGTGGTCCAGGGTCGTCTCGGGCAGTTGTCGCTCCCCGGCGATCCCGTACATGATCTGCAGGTCCTGCGGGTCCCCGGCCACGGCCCGCAGCAGCCAGTCCCGCCAGTGCAGGGCCCCGTCGGTGAAGTCATGGGCGATGAGGGTCTCGATGGTCAGGGCCGCGTCCCGCAGCCAGGTGTAGCGGTAGTCCCAGTTCCGGGTCCCGCCGAAGTCCTCGGGCAAGGAGGTGGTGGCCGCGGCCACGATCCCGCCGGTGTCCTGGTGGGTCAATGCGCGCAGCACCATCAGGGACCGCAGCACCATTTGGTCGTGGCGGTCGTGGACCTCGACGTGGGCGGACCAGTCGCGCCAGTACGTCACCGCCCGGTCCAGCGCGGCGGCCGGGTTGACCGGGTCCGGTGGGTGCCGGTGGGACTCGTGCCAGGTCAACACCCAGCCCAGAGACTGTCCGGCCTGCACCTCGAACGCCCCGGTCAACCGGTCGGTGACCGCTCCCTGGTAGTCGTCCGGGTGACCCTGCGGGGAGGCCTCGTGACGGTCCTCCATGCCCCGTTGTGGTTCGGCACGTTGGTCCTCGTGCGGGTGTAACAGCGGCCCGGCCAGTAACAGCGCGTCGGGCCCGGCCACCGAGAGCAATCCCTCGCGAACCGCGCCGTGCAGGTCGACGCGACGGGTCCAGGGCTTGGCCCGGTTGTAGTCGAAACGGATCCGCAGATCGTGCTCGATCTGAACCGTCCCGGAGAGGCACTCCACCCGCCGGACGAGATCGGCCTGGCCGTCGCTGGGCGGCATGAAGTCGGTGACGACGGCGGTTCCGGTGGGACTTCGCCATGTCGTTTCCAGGACGAAGGTGCGTGGCAGGTACCGGCGAGAGATCACGTCCCCGTCGCGGATGGACAATCGCCACCGGCCATCTTCGGGACTGCCCAACAGGGCGGCGAACACCGAGGGTGAATCGAAGCGGGGCAGGCACAACCAGTCGATACTGCCATCCCGGGACACCAGCGGTCCGGTGCGCAGATCGGACAGCAGCGCGTAGTCCTCCAGCGGGGTGGATCCGGCACCGGGGTCCTGAGCCATGGCCTCATTGAACCAGCCGCTGCCCCGGGACTTCCAGCAACGGCGGGAGTAGCGTGCCAGGGGTGGACACCATCGGGACGTTGATCATTCTCGGTGCGACCGGGGACCTGACCGCGCGATTACTGCTGCCGGGCCTGGGGCGGTTGCTCACCGCCGAACCCGACCGCCGGCTGTATCTGCTGGGCGCAGACCTCACCGACCGCCAGGGCGCGGCGTGGTCTGAGACGGTCCGGGCGTCCTTCGACAGCGCCGGGGCGGCAGGTCCGGCCGTGGATTACACCCTGGCCCACACCGATTACCTGGCCACCGACGCCTCCTCCGCCGAAGACCTGCAACAGGTCCTGTCCGCGGCCGCGGGCATTCCAGCGGTGTACTTCGCCCTGCCCCCGGCCGTGACCGCCCAGGCCATCGAGGCCCTGCACGAGGCCGAGATACCACAGGGCGCCATGCTGGCCCTGGAGAAGCCCTTCGGCGTCGACCAACACAGCGCCGCCCAGCTCAACCGGCGGCTGACCTCCCTGGTGGGCGAGGAGCAGGTCTTCCGGGTGGATCACTTCCTGGGCAAGTCCACCGTGCTCAACCTGCTCGGGTTGCGTTTCACGAACTACCTGTTCGAACCCCTGCTCAACCGCGACCACGTCGCGGCCGTTGAGATCGTCTATGACGAAGAACTGGGCCTGGAGAACCGGGCCGGGTACTACGACCACGCCGGTGCCATGGTGGACATGATCCAGTCCCACCTGCTGCAGGTTATGGCCCTGGTGACGATGGACGCCCCACAGTCCCTGCACCCAGAGGAGTTACGCGCGGCCAAGGCCGAGGCGCTGCGCGCGGTCCGGCCCTTCGGCAACGAGCCGGCCCATGCCAGTCGCCGCGCCCGCTACACCGCCGGCACCGTCCACGGCCGGGCCCTGCCCTCCTACACCGACGAGCCCGGTGTGGACCTAGCGCGTGGCACCGAGACGCTGGCCGA
>DATBUG010000375.1:0-9627 GCA_036516315.1 Citricoccus sp. | reverse complement strand
GGTCACCGAGGCGGACAACGTCCTGTTCACCACCCTGACGATGAACACCCAGTCGCTCCACCTGGACGCGGCGTGGTCCTCCGGCACGGAGTTCGGCGAACCGCTGGTCAACAGCATGTTCACGCTCTCCACGCTGGTCGGTCTCTCCGTGGCCCAACTGACCCAGGGCACGATCGTGGCCAACCTGGGCTTCTCCGAGGTCTCCTTCCCGGCCCCGGTGCGCGCTGGGGACACGCTCTACGCTGAGACGCTCATCGCCGCCAAGCGCCGCTCGTCATCGCGCCCCCACCAGGGGATCGTGGAGTTCCACCACACCGCACGCAACCAGGACGGCACCGTGGTCGCCGTGGCCAAGCGCTCCACCCTGATGCAGCTCTCGCCGCAGGCGCTCGCCGCCGAGCAGCCCGGGGGAGGCGCGGGATGAGCGCGGCACACCCGGGACCGGCCATCCTGTTCTGCCCCGCGGACCGGCCGGACCGTTACGCCAAGGCGGCCGCCGTGGCCGATGCCGTGATCCTGGACCTCGAGGACGCGGTCGCCCCGGTGGACAAGGAAGCCGCCCGAGGCCACGTGGCCGCCTCGAGCCTGGACCCGGCGTCCACGATCGTGCGGGTCAACCCGGTGGGGACCGTGGACCACGATCTCGATCTCGCGGCGCTGGAGGGCGGGCCCCACCGCACGCTGATGCTGGCCAAGACCGAACACGCCGGCCAACTGGACCACCTGCACGAGGCCGGCTACCGGGTCATCGCGCTGTGCGAGACGGCCGCCGGCGTCGAGTCGGCACCGGAGATCGCCCGGCACCCCGCGGTGGTGTCCCTGATGTGGGGCGCCGAGGACCTCGTGGCCTCGATGGCCGGCCGTTCCAGCCGCTTCGCCGACGGCCCCCACCGGGGCCGGTACCGGGACGTGGCCCGCTACGCCCGGTCCCGGGTCCTGGTGGCCGCCACCGCGGCCGGCAAGGTGGCGGTGGACTCCGTGTTCCTGGACATCCCGGACCTGGAGGGGCTGCGCGCCGAGGCGGACGACGCGGCGGCCTCCGGATTCGCCGCCACCGCCTGCATCCACCCCTCGCAGGTGGAGGTGATCCGCCAGTCCTACGCGCCGGGCGAGGAGGAACTGGAGTGGGCCCGGGCGGTGCTGGCGGAGGCGGAGGCCCAGCCGGGGGTGTTCCGGTTTCGCGGCCGCATGGTGGACGAACCCGTGTTGCGGCAGGCCCGGCGGATCGTCGGCTGAGGGTCAACGACTGACGGTTACCGACTGACGGCTCACGGCCGACGGCGGGCAGCCAACCGGACGCTCAGGACGGCGTGACGGTCACGACCACCTTCCCCACGGCCGTGCGGTCCTCGATCGAGGCCAGGGCCTGGGCCGCGCGCTCGAGCGGGTAGACGTGCTGGACCACCGGGTGCAGCGACCCGGCGTCCAGGAGGTCCTGCACGCGGGTCCGGACCCGGGCCAGGGTGCCCGGGTGCTCGGCGTCCATCACGTCCATCGCCATGCCCCGCAGGGTCAGGTTGCGCAGCAGGAGCCGGTTCGTGCGGATCTCGGGGATCGTGCCGCTGGCGAACCCGACGACGACGCCGGTGCCGCCGACGGCCAGCGAACGGACCGCATCGAGGAAGACCTCCCCGCCCACCATGTCGAGGAACCCCTGCACACCGTGCTCGCCGGTCAGCGAGCGCACCTCCTCGAGCCACGGCCCCGTGGACCGGACCACGTGTGCGGCGCCGGCGGACCGGGCGATGCGTTCCTTCTCCTCGGTGGACACCAGCGCGATGGCGGACAGGTCCAGGGCGCGGGCCAGGTCGAGCGCGGCCGTGCCGACCCCGCCGGCGGCTCCGGTGACCAGGAGTGTTCCTCCGGGCTGCACCGTGGAGCGCTCGAGGGCGTACAGGGCGGTGCAGTAGTTCATCTGAACCCCCGCGGCGTGCTCGAAGTCCATGGTGTCCGGAATCCGCACCAGGTGGTCCTCGACCGCCAGTGCCCGTTCGGCCAGCCCGCCGTGCCACACCGACCCGGCCACCCGGTCCCCCGGGCGGAATGTCGAGTCCGGTGGGGCCTCGAGCACGACGCCGGCCACCTCGCTGCCGGCCACGTACGGCGGTTGCAGGCGGTGCTGGTACGCCCCCCGGGCCTGGAGGGGGTCGACGAAGGACAGGCCGGCCGCGTGCACCTCCACCAGGATCCGGCGCCCGCCAGCCCGCTCGTGGGCGCCGTCCGGTTCCGGAACCTCCCGCAGGGTCGCGGCCGCCGGGCCGGTCAGCTCCGGGATGACGACGGCCTTCATGCGTCCGTTCCGGTGTCCTGGCGCAACAGCTCGTCGGTGTACTCGACGGCGGCTGGTGCGCCGCCCGCGGCGGGCGAGCCGCCGCCGTCGGGATGGACCTGCACCTCACGCCGGCGCAGCTCGACCCGCCGGATCTTGCCGGACACGGTCTTGGGCAGTTCGTGGAACTCCAGGCGGCGGATCCGCTTGTAGGGTGCCAGCGTGTCCCGGCAGTGCTGCAGGATGGACCGCGCCGTCTCCGGCGTGGGCTCCCACCCCTCGGCGAGCGAGACATACGCCTTCGGCACGGCCAGGCGGATCGGGTCCGGGGAGGGCACCACGGCCGCCTCGGCCACGGCTGGATGCTCGATGACCGCCGACTCCAGCTCGAACGGAGAGAGGCGGTAGTCGGAGGCCTTGAAGACGTCGTCGTTGCGCCCCACGTAGGTGAGCACCCCGTCCTCGTCCCGGGAGACCAGGTCGCCGGTGTGGTAGATGCCGTCACGGAACGCCTCGGTGGTGCGCTCGGCGTCACCCCAGTACCCGGGGGTCAGCCCCACCGGGCGCGGGTCCAGGCGCAGGCACAGTTCGCCGACGGTGGCCGACTCGCGCCCCGTGTCCGGGTCGATCAACACCACGTCGTAACCGGGCAGCGGGCGTCCCATGGCTCCCGGCTGCACGGGCCGGCCAGGGGTGTTGGCCACCTGCAGCGTGGTCTCGGTCTGGCCGAAGCCGTCCCGGACCTGCGTGCCCCAGGCCTGCTCCACCTGCGAGATCACCTCCGGGTTCAGGGGCTCGCCCGCCGCCACGATCTTGGCCGGCGGGTGCTCCAGCTGGGACAGGTCGGCCTGGATGAGCATGCGCCACACGGTCGGCGGTGCGCAGAAGCTGGTCACGCCCTCGCGGTCCATCTGCCGCATCAGCGCCGTGGCGTCGAACCGCGAGTAGTTGTAGAGGAACACGGTGGCCTCGGCGATGAACGGGGCGAAGAAGTTGGACCATGCGTGCTTGGCCCAGCCGGGGGAGGCCACGTTGAGGTGGACGTCCCCCGGTTCCAGGCCGATCCAGTACATGGTGGACAGGTGCCCCACGGGATAGGACGTGTGCGTGTGCTCCACCAGCTTGGCCTTGGACGTGGTCCCCGAGGTGAAGTACAGCAGCATGGTCTCGTCCGCGCGCGTGGGCTCCTCGAGGCGGAACCGGGCCGGCGCCGTGAACGACTCCTGCCAGTCGTAGGCCGTCCGGCCACCGGTGGTCCCGTCAGGACGGTCACCGATCCGCACGAGGCTGAAGTCCCCGGGCACGGCATCGAACTTGGCCGCCTCACCGCCCGTGGTCACCACCCAGGAGGCCCGGCCGCGCTCGACGCGGTCGGCGAGGTCCGCGGGGCCGAGCATGACGGTGGAGGGGATGACGGGCGCTCCCAGCCGGATGCACGCCAACATCACCTCCCAGAGCTCGACCTGGTTCCCGAGCATGACGATCACGTGGTCCCCGCGGCGGATCCCGATCCCGGACAGCCAGGCGGCGACCTGCGTGGACCGTTCGGCCAGCTCCCGGTAGGTGCGGCGTACGGCCGAGCCATCCTCGCTGGTGATCACCAGGGCCGGCTGGTCACCGCGCTCGCCCGCGGCCACGTGGTCGATCCAGTCGGTGGCGAAGTTGAAGTGCTCGAAGCGCGGCCAGGTGAAGGTCCGGTGAGCCGTCTCCGGGTCGGTGCGGCAGGCCAGCAGCTGGTCGCGTGACTGACGGAAGGTCTCGGCGGGCGAATGTGCGGTCATGGATACCTCTTACGGGGTCGACGGGGCGGGGCGTCACCCGGGGCGCGGCCGGCCGGGCGCATCGCCGTCGGAATGTGATCCACACTACAACCGGGTACTCGGATGACCTAGTAATCAGTTGGAAGTCCTAGTAAGTTGGCGGCAGATCACTGGACAGTCGTGAACGCCCCCCCCGGGGGGCAAGGAGGACAACGCATGAGGATCGTGGTGCTGGCCAAGCAGGTTCCGGATACCTGGTCGGATCGGAAGATCGATCTGGAGACCGGGATGCTGGACCGTGCGGCCTCGGAGCCGGTGCCGGACGAGATCAACGAGCGGGCCCTGGAGTCGGCGCTGGTGTACAAGGACGGGCACCAGGACGCCGAGGTCGTCGTGCTGACGATGGGGTTGGAGGACTCCACCAAGACGGTGCGCAAACTGCTGTCGATGGGTGCCGATGCCGGGGTGATCGTGACGGATCCGGCGCTGGCCGGATCGGACATGGTGCAGACCGCCCGGGTGCTGGCGGCTGCGATCGAGAAGGCCGGCGGGGCGGACCTGGTGGTGGCCGGCAACGAGGCCACGGACGGCCGGGGTGGGATGATCCCGGCGATGGTGGCCCAGCTGCTGGGGCAGCCGGTGCTGCCGGGGCTGGACACGGTGCAGATCAGCGAGGGCCAGGTGTCCGGGACGGCGCAGGTGGACGGCGGCACCCTGGAGTTGTCCTCGGAGCTGCCGGCGGTGGTGTCCGTGACGGAGAAGATCGCCGAGCCGCGCTTCCCGAACTTCAAGGGGATCATGGCCGCGAAGAAGAAGCCGGTGGACACCTGGTCCCTGGCGGAGCTGGGGATCACCGCCGGGCCGGAGGCGGCCCAGGTGCGCTCGGTGATGGTCTCGGCGACCGCCCGTCCGGCCAAGCAGGCCGGGCCGAAGGTCACCGACGACGGGACGGCGGCCGCGCAGCTGGCCGAGTTCCTGGCCACCCACCGGCTTATCTGAGCCGGCCCGGCTGGCACTGCCGGAGCGTCGGGACCGTCCGGGCTGCCGGGGACCGGCGTAAACGGGACTGAGTGAACACTGTGAGAGTTGTCGAGGCGAAGGAAGCACGCGGATGAGCGCTGGAAACGTCGTTGTATTGATCGAGACCACCGGGGCCGGGGAGCCCAAGTCCACGGCGGCGTCGCTGCTGGGCGCGGCCGCGCAGATCGGCACCCCGGTCGCGGTGGCGGTGAGCGCCCCGGGAGCTGGTGAGGCACTGGCCGGGCGGCTGGGGGAGCTGGGCGCGGCCCAGGTGTACCTGGCCGAGTCCGAGACCGCGGCCACCGAGTTGGGCACCGCCCGGGTCGGGGCCCTGACCGATGCGATCACCGCTTACGGGGCCCAGGTGGTCTTGCTGCCGGCGACCAATGACTCCAAGGCCGTGGCCGGGCGTCTGGCGATCGTGGCCGGTGGCTCGGTCGCCGCCGACGCGGTCGGGGTCCGCTATGACGCCGAGGGCCAGGAGGTCATCGCCACCCACGCGGTGTTCGGTGGGGACTTCACCACCGAGTCCACCGTCGAGGGCGGGCTGATGATCATCACCGTGCGCCCGGGCTCGGTGGAGGCCCGGGCCGAGGCCGTCGCCTCCCCGGAGGTGCGTACCGCGCCGGTGGCCACCGACGCCGGACCCGGGGCGAGGATCGATCAGGCCACCGACGCTGCGCCGGCTACCGGGCGCCCGGTGCTGCGCGGGGCCAAGACCGTGGTCTCCGGCGGCCGTGGGGTGGGCTCGAAGGAGGGCTTCGCCGTCGTGGAGGACCTGGCCGACGCCCTGGGCGCGGCCGTGGGCGCCTCCCGGGCCGCCGTCGACGCCGGGTACGTGCCCCAGCACTACCAGGTCGGCCAGACCGGCATCTCGGTCACCCCGGAGCTGTACGTGGCGCTGGGGATCTCCGGGGCGATCCAGCACCGGGCCGGGATGCAGACCTCCAAGACCATCGTGGCGATCAACAAGGACGAGGACGCCCCGATCTTCGAGATCGCCGACTTCGGCATCGTCGGCGACGTGTTCGAGGTCGTCCCGAAGCTCGTCGAGGAGATCAACGCCCGCCGCACCTGAGCGCCGGCGGTCCGCCGGCGGCAACGGCCCGCGGACCCTGGACCGGCCCTGCTGACCGATGACCCTGCGGATGAAGGACTGACCGAGCCCATGACCAGCGAGCCCACCACCCCGGAGCCCGGTTCCGGAGCGCCGCCCAGCGGTGGACCCGTCCGGCGCCGCATGGCCGGATACACGCCTCCGCGGCAACGCCAGGAGTCCGGGGACGGGGTCGTGAGCCCGCCACAGGGTGAGAACCCGCCGCAGGCAGCGGACGGCCCACCGTCCGACTCCTCGGCTCCGACGGTTCCCACGGCGCCGAGCCAGGAACCCGCCGCACCGGTGCGCAAGACACGCATGGGCGGCACGCCCCGGCCCTTGGCCGCGCCGCAGTTCCCTCCCGCCCCGGGGGCTGGCACGCCGAGCACCGTACCCGGCACCCCGCCACCGGCCTCGGAGACCGCCTCGGGACCGCCGTCGTCCGAAGCCTCACCGGCCCCGCACGGCGGCAGAGAGACTCCGGTGCGGAAGACGCGGATGGGCCGTGGGGCTGCACCGGCCGGTCAGGGACCGGCGGCCACCGGTCCCGAGGCGTCGACGGCGCCCGCCGCCGGGCCCGGAACACGGACCTCCGCGGGGACGCAAGCCGCGGGTGACGCGACGAAGACCGCCGCACCGCGACGTCAGCGGATGGGGTCCGCGTCCGCGCAGACGCCCCAGGCGGCACAGACTCCGGCCGCCGGTCAGCAGGAGACCGTATCGCCGGCAGGGACTGGGGCAGGCCCTGCGGAGGAGCCCCAGAGCGGTGCGGCCCCGACGACGAAGACCCGGATGGGTGGGGCCCCGGCCGCTCCGGCAGGGTCCGGGCCGGCCCCTGCCGGGACCCGGATGGGCGCCCCGGCGTCCTCGGCCGCGCCGGCCTCCGCACCGCCCGCCACCGCATCGGCCGCCCCGGGATCGACCGGCTCGGCGCCGTCCCCGTCGTCGGGGCGGTCCGGCATACCGGGCACGCCGGGTCCGGCCGGTGCGGGGGCCCCGGTGGGGCGCCGGTGGGTGCGTCCGGTGGTGCTCACCGCCGCGGTGTTGGTGCTCGCGGCCCTGGTGGTGTTGGGGGCCCGCTGGCTGCGGACCCTGGAGGGCGTGCAGGAGTTCCTGGTCACCTATGACGGGCACGCGACCCAGCCGGAGGCCACCCCGGTGGGGATCCCGGGGTGGCTGGGCTGGCAGCACTTCTTGAACATGTTCTTCATCGTGCTGATCATCCGCACCGGGCTGCAGGTCCGCACCGAGCGCAAGCCCCCGGGGTACTGGACGGCGCGGAAGGACTCGTTCTTCTCCCCGGCCGGGAACACCCCCAAGAAGGTGTCGTTGACCCAGTGGCTGCACCAATCCCTGGACGTGCTCTGGGTGATGAACGGGGTCATCTTCGTGGTGTTGTTGTTCGCCACCGGGCACTGGGCGCGGATCGTGCCCACCAGTTGGGACGTGTTTCCCAACATGCTCTCCGGGGCAATCCAGTACGCCTCGCTGGACTGGCCCACCGAGAACGGGTGGGTGCACTACAACGCGCTGCAGATGGTGGCGTACTTCCTCACCGTGTTCGTCGCCGCCCCACTGGCGATCGTCTCGGGGATCCGGATCTCGACCTGGTGGCCCGAGCGCGCCGAGCGACTGACGAAGCTGTACCCGGTTCAGTGGGCGCGGGCGGTGCACTTCCCGGTGATGGTCTACTTCGTGGCGTTCACGATCGTGCACGTGTTCCTGGTGTTCTTCACCGGGGCGCTGCGGAATCTGAACCACATGTACACCTCCCGTGACGTGGTGGACGGGTGGGGCCTGGTGATCTTCCTGGTCTCGCTGGCCGTGCTCGCCGCAGCATGGTTCCTCACCAAGCCGATGTTCACCACGCCCCTCGCATCCCGGATGGGCACGGTCTCCAAATAGACGCACCCCCACACCCCGGGGACGTACGGAAGAAGGAAAGCCGCCATGTACCAGCTGACCGAGGACCAACGGGCCCTGATCGACGTCGTCCGTGACTTCGCCACGCAACGCATCGCCCCGCACGCCCTGGATTGGGACACGGAGAAGCACTTCCCGGTCGACGTCCTCGCCGAGGCCGGCGAGCTCGGGCTGGGGGCCATCTACGCGAGCGAGGATCACGGTGGGGCCGGCCTGGACCGCAAGGACGCCGTCCTGATCTTCGAGGAGCTGGCCAAGGCCGATCCCGCGCTGGCGGCCTACATCTCCATCCACAACATGGTCGTGTGGATGATCGACTCCTTCGGCACCGAGGAACAGCGGGCCCGGTGGGTCCCCGAACTCGCGTCGATGCAGAACCTGGGCAGCTACTGCCTCACCGAGCCCGGCGCGGGCTCGGACGCGGCCTCCCTGACCACCCGGGCGGTGCGCGACGGTGACCACTACGTCCTCAATGGCGTCAAGCAGTTCATCTCCGGGGCCGGCGCCTCGGCGTACTACGTGGTGATGTGCCGGACGGCGGACACGGGCGCCAAGGGCATCTCCACCCTCGTGGTCCCGGCCGGCACCCCCGGGCTGTCCTTCGGCCCCAATGAGAAGAAGATGGGGTGGAACACCCAGCCCACGCGCCAGGTGATCTTCGAGGACGTCCGCGTCCCGGTGACGCACCGCCTGGGGGAGGAGGGCGACGGCTTCCACATCGCCATGAAGGGCCTGAACGGCGGCCGGATCAACATCGGTGCCTGTTCCCTCGGCGGGGGGCAGGCCGCCCTCGAGAAGGCCGCGGCCTACCTCAAGGAGCGCACCGCCTTCGGGGCGCCACTGACCACCAAGCAGGCCCTCGTCTTCGACCTGGCGGACATGGACACCACCCTGGAGGCGGCCCGGACCTTCCTGATGCGGGCCGCCGACGCCCTGGACCGCAAGGACCCGGACACGGTCCGGCTGTGCGCCATGGCCAAGCGCCTGGCTACGGACACCGGGTTCGAGGTGGCGAACACCGCCCTGCAGCTGCACGGTGGCTACGGCTACCTGCACGAGTACGGGGTGGAGAAGATCGTCCGTGACCTGCGCGTCCACCAGATCCTCGAGGGATCCAACGAGATCATGCGGTTGATCATCGGCCGCATGCTGGTCGACGCCTGAGCCGACGCCCCAGGACCCGGGCCGGTGGCGGCCCGGGGCCGGAAAGGAATCCATGAGTACCGACGCATCCGCACCGACCTCGCCGGCGCCGTCCGCCGAACCCGAGGTGATCGTCCGCCGGGCAGGTCACCTGGGTCACCTCATCCTCAACCGGCCGAAGGCCCTGAACGCCCTGACACCGGCCATGGTGGACACCGTCCGCGACGCCCTGGCCGCGTGGCGGGACGACGACGGCGTCCGCACCGTCCTCGTCTCCGGCGCCGGTGAGCGGGGCCTGTGCGCGGGCGGTGACATCGTCAACCTGCACCGCACGGTGCAGGCGGGCCGGCCCGAGCACGCCGACCACTTCTTCGACATCGAGTACACGATGAACGGGGAGATCGCGGACTACCCCA
>DATBUG010000374.1:0-2236 GCA_036516315.1 Citricoccus sp. | reverse complement strand
GTGCGCGATACTCATGGGCGGACTTCCTCGGTGCTGACGGCGCCCACCGGGCACGCCGGGGGAGCCCGGGGCAGGACGCGCTCCAGGATTCCGGGTGGTGGGCGGTGTTCTATTCTGCCCGATGTACAGCGGCGTCGGCGCCAGCCTGGCCCGCGGCCACCGGCTGCCGCGGGAGCACGTGACGACGGCGGTCAGCCCAGCCGTTCGAGCAGCGCCCGGGTGAACGCGGTGGTGCCGGCTCTCCCGCCCATGTCCGCGGTCCGCGGCTCACCCTGCGCCAGCTGGGCCCGCATCGCCGCGAGCACCTCGGCGGCGGCCTCGGGGTGGCCGAGGTGGTCCAGCATCATCGAGGCCGTCCAGATGGCGCCCACGGGGTTGGCCTTGTCCTGGCCGGCGATGTCCGGCGCCGATCCGTGGACGGGCTCGAACATCGAGGGGAACTGCCGTTCCGGGTTCAGGTTGGCGGAGGGGGCGATCCCGATCGAGCCGGCGACGGCGGCGGCCAAGTCCGAGAGGATGTCGCCGAAGAGGTTGGACGCGACGATCACGTCGAACCGTTCGGGGTGGAGCATCATCTTGGCCGCGAGGGCGTCGATGTGCTCGCTGTGGAACTCGATGCCGGGATGGGCCTGGGCGCGTTCGGCGACGATCTCGTCCCAGAACGGCATGGTGTGGATGATGCCGTTGGACTTGGTGGCCGAGGTGACGTGCCGTCCCCGGGACGCGGCCAGGTCGAAGGCGTAGTCGGCCACCCGGGACACCCCGGCGCGGGTGAACACGGATTCCTGGAGGGCGAGCTCGGACGGCAGGCCCCGGTTCATCCGGCCGCCGATCTCCGAGTACTCGCCCTCGGTGTTCTCCCGCACGATGACCAGGTCCACCCCACCGTCCTGCGTCCCGGGCCGGGCGCCGGCCAAGGGGCTCGGCACGCCCTCGAGGACGGTGATGGGCCGGAGGTTGACGTACTGGTTGAACTCGCGGCGGATCGGAACCAGCAGGCCCCACAGGGAGACGTGGTCCGCGACCCCGGGCCAGCCCACGGCGCCGAGGAAGATCGCGTCGTGGTGGCGGATCCGGTCCAGCCCGTCCGGGGGCATCATCGCGCCCTCGTGCAAATAGCGCCGGCAGGACCAGTCGAACTCGTCGTAGGTGAAGGTGATGCCGTGGCGGCGCCCGACGGCGTCGAGGACGGCGACCGCTGGCGGGACGACCTCCTGGCCGATGCCGTCCCCCGGGATCAGGGCGATGCGGTGGTGTGCGCGGGCCACGGGCGCTTCCTTTCGGTCGATCGGGGCGGCACGGGCGGTGTGTCCCCCCACCCGAGCGTATCCCCCGCGGCCCGTGCCCATACCGCGGCCACCCCGCCCGCCCTACGCTGTCCGAAGAGGACGTGCGCCCGCGGCCCCGGACGGAAGGACCCTCGCATGCGGATCGTCATCACGCAGAACGTCACCCTGGACGGACGGGTCGAGATGCTCGACGACTGGTTCGACCCGGGCGGCCAGGACCAGGAGTTGGCCGCGGAGATGCGGCGCCAGACGGCCCGGGAGGACGTGCTGCTGCTGGGCCGGCAGACCTTCGAGGACTTCCGCGCATACTGGCCGCAGCACCGTCAGGACGACACCACGGGGGTGGCCGAGAGCCTGGACAGGGCGGACAAGCGCGTGGTCTCCTCCACCCTCACCGACCCGCGGTGGCAGAACACCACCGTCATCAGCGGCGATCCGCTCGAGGCCGTGCGCGAACTGCGCCGCGCCCCGGGCCGGGACGCCGTCATCACCGGCAGCATCCAGCTGGCGCACACCGTGATCGAGGCGGCCCTGGTGGACGAGTTCCGGATGTTCATCCACCCGGCCTGGCAGGGCCGCGGGCGGTCCTTCTTCCCGGACGGCTTCGACGCCCCCCGGCTGCGCCGCGTCGACGCGCGGACCTTCTCCGGTGGCGTCGTCTACGCCGCCTACGAACCGGCCGGCCTGCCCCACGCGGACGGCACGCCGGAGGCCCTCGCCGGGCTCGGCTCCGAGCAGGAGGACTGAGCTATGGGCCGGTTGCTGTACTCCGTGATCGCCTCCCTGGACGGCTACATCGCCGACGCGTCCGGGGACTTCAGCTGGGCGATGCCGGACACCGAGGTGCACCAGTTCGCCAACGACGAGCTGGCCGGCATCACCGTCCACCTCTACGGCCGCCGCACCTACGAGCTGATGACCCCCTGGGAGAACGACCCGGACCTGGC
>DATBUG010000373.1:0-2240 GCA_036516315.1 Citricoccus sp. | reverse complement strand
AGGCCTGCGCGCCGCCGCCGCGGCTGCCCCGCGGCGCGGAGAAGGGCGGGGAGGGCGGCTCGGAGACCGAGTTCAGCCCGGTGTCCACCACGGCGCGGTTCCAGCTGCGCACGCTGTTGCTCTCCGACCTCGCCGGGCGGCTGCCGGGCAGCACGCTGCGCTCGCTGACGCCGGCCGAGGACACGGCGGCGGAGGACACGGCGGGAGAGGGACGGACCCGTCGGCTCACCCGGTCCCAACCCGAGCAGGTCCAACAGGGTGAGCCGGTGACCGCGGGGGACGACGGCGTGCCGGTGCGCCGCGCCAAGGTGTCCACGGGCGGGACGCCGGGTCATGCCGACGAGGCCTCCGCGGCCACGGTCGAGCCGCTCGGGGGCCAGGACGCGGGAGCGAGTACCGTCTCGTCCTACACCGCCGCGGACGGGGACCTGGCCGGAACGGACGCCACGTCCTGCATCACGCCGGCCCACGAGCACTGGCTCACCGGGGCGGCCACCACCCTGGGCAGCACGGCGGTCCTCGTGCTCACCAACCCCTCGGCCAGCGCCAGCACGGTGGACCTGGGGCTCTACGGCGCAGACGGCCCCGTGGCGGCGGCCGGCACCGCCGGCATCGTCCTGGCGCCGGGGCAGACCCGGTCCCTGGTGCTGGGCGGACTGGCGCCGGACGAGGACCACCTGGCGGTCCGCGTCAGCGCTCAGGGCGGAGCCGTGGGAGCGTTCGTCCAGCAACACCGGCTGTTCGGGGTCACCCCGGGCGGCGTCGAGGTCATCCAGCCCACCGTGGCGCCGTCCCGCCGCCTCGTCATGCCCGGCGTGGCGCTGCCCGGCCCGGTGGCGGTGCGCCGCATCACCGGGCAGGACGGCTACGGCGAGGCCGGCCCGGCCGTGACGATCGCGGCCCCCAGCGTCGCGGCCTCCGCCGAGATCACTGTCCGCGGCCCCGACGGCCCCGTGGAGGTGGCCGGGCTGCCTGAGGACGGCGTCGTGGACGTCGGGGCCGGCTCCACGGTGCGCGTGCCCCTGGACGGACTGGACCCGGGCACCTACACCGTCTCGGTCGGTGCCGACGCGCCCGTGACGGCCAGCGCCCAGGGCCTGGCCGGGCAGACCGGCGGCCCCATCGACCTCTCCTCCGTGCCCGCGGTCCGGCCGGTGGGCACCGACCGGGCCGTCGCGCTGCCCGCGGAGGCCGGCACGACGCTGGTACTCTACGCCGGGCGGGGCGGAGCGGTGGAGCTGACACCGGTGCTCGTGGACGGTTCCCTGGGCGAGCCGGTGGCCCGACGGATCGAGAAGGGCGCCACCAGGACGGTGCAGCCCGCGGGACTGGCCGGGCGCGACGACGAGGTGGCCGGCGTCCTGCTGGACGTCACCGAGGGCGAGGTGCACGCGGGGGTGACGGTGCGGACGGACGAGGGCATCTCCGCCTACCCCGTGGCACCACGCACGGAACGCGCCGGCGGCCTGCCGGTGCGGGTGGGGTACTGAGGGCCGGGCGGACCGCCGGGGACCCTACCAGTGGTAGTCGGGGTCCACGGACTCCGGGGACACGCCCGTCAGGGCGGCCCACTGCTCCACGACCGCCCCGTAGACCAGGTCGGCCAGCAGCGCGGGCGCGGGACACCGGGCCTCGATGGGCCGCCGGTGGATCGTGATCACCACCGTGCCGTCGGGGTCGCGCCGGGTGGTCCCGGTCGGGTCGTCCACGAGTTCCGCGCCCCAGGCGCGGACCAGGCCGAGGCGCTCCTCGAGCTCCTCGGGCACCATCGTGACGCCGAAGTGTGCCTGGTCCACGGCCGGGCCGCAGACCTCGGACAGTCGTTCGACGGCGGCGGCCAGGTGGTCCTCGAACCGCTCGTGACGCGTGCGGTGACCCGGCAGGCTCCAGGGCAACAGCGGGCCGCGCAGCCCCCGTCCCCGGCGGTCCCGCCGCGGACGGCGGGCGGGTGGAGTGCCGTCGGTTCCGGCTCCTGCGCCCCCGGTGACCGCGATCGGTGCGAAGGACATCATGTCTCGATGCTAGTCCCGCGCCGCGTCGGTGTGTACCGGGCACGTCTTCCCCCGCTGGCCGCCGTGGCGCGGTAGGGTGGTCTGCCGTGGGATCGATGCGCCAGTGCTCCAAGACCAGCTGCCGGACGGCCGCCGTGGCAACGCTGACGTACAACTATGCCGATTCCACCGTGGTCCTCGGCCCGATGTCCCGGCGCGCCGAACCCCACACCTACGACCTGTGCGAGC
>DATBUG010000372.1:0-2911 GCA_036516315.1 Citricoccus sp. | reverse complement strand
CTGCCACGGGTGTCCTTCCAGCAGGGGAGGGGATCCGCGCGCTCGGCGCGCCGGACCCGTTTCGTTCCATTGTTCCCGACGCCGGCCCGGTCCGGAGAACTACGGGTCGAAAGATGACCCGGGCGCGCATCGCGCTCGGACGCCGCCCGCCCGGACGCCGCGCCGGCGCCGACCTCAGGGCGTGCTGAGCACCAGCAGCGTCCCCTCATGGGCCGGAAGGGTCACGGTGAGCTCATGGCCATCGGTGACGGCCCCGCAGACCTCCTCGGTGAAGGCATCGACCACCGTGGCACCTGGGGTGAGGTCCGGGGCGGTGATGGTGGCCGTGACGGCCCCGGCCGAGAAGTTCAGCGCCGTCACGGCGAGTTCCTCCGTGGCGGTGCGCTGCACGAGGCCGAGGACACCCGGGTGCGAGGTGTGCGCCACGTCGAGGAGTGCACCGGCGGCGACGCCGTGCTCGCGGCGGACCTCGAGGACACGGGCGAGCTGCCGGGCGAAGGAGTCCTCGTCCTGCAGCTGCTTCGGGATCGGGGCGTACAGGCTCCGGGCCCGGGGCAGCCCAGACCCGGAGGAGCGCGACTCGGGGGCCATGCCCATCAGGTTGTGCGCCCCCCGGTTGATCCACCGGGTGTCTCCCTGGGAGATCAGTTCGGTCACCTCCTCGGGGTCCACGGGCAGCACTCCGCGCAGGTCCCAGCCGGAGAGGGCGAAGACACCCGGCTGCAGCGAGTTGTACATCGCCATCAACAGGTGCCCGCGCCGGATGTCCTGGACCTGCTCGTCACCGATCTGGTCCAGGTCCGTGATCCCCAGGGTCGCGGCGACCACGCTGGCCGTGGTGCAGGCGATGCCGTTCGTGGTGAAGGTGAGGTTGTAGGGCGCGGCCGGACCGGTGATGCGCTCGCGCAGGGTGGACTGGACGTGCTCGGCCAGCTCGCCGCCCGTGAGGGTGTGCCCGCCGAACTCGAACTCCCGGTCCCGGTGACGCACCGCGAAGTGGATCAGCTCGTAGGTGAGCTCGTCGTGGTTCTGCAGGGCGTGCACCAGGCTGGCGGCGTCCACGCCGAGGGCCAGGGCCTCACGCAGTGTCAGCTCCAGGAACTCGGTGTCCCCGGTGACGAAGGCGTGGTGGTAGGCCGGCCGGGTGACGAAGTCGTAGGACAGGTCCGGCCCCGCCGAAGACGTGGTCTTGATGTCGTCGATGGACAGGTTCAGCTCCTGGAACGTGAAGCCGCCGACCTTGCGCACCATCGACCCCAGGAGCTGGTTCGCGGCCTCGGACAGGGGGTGTCCCTCGGACCAGCCGGTGGCCTGGCCCGAACCCTTCTCCACCCCGAGGAACCCGTTGGCGTCCAGGCGCAACGCCCCGGCTCCCAGGTCCAGCAGGGAGTGCAGGGCATCGCCCATCACCATGCGCATCCCGGAGAACGTCGGGTCGAGCCAGTTCAGGGACGGCTGGCCGTCCTTGAAGTAGTGCAGGTACACCCACCGGTGCATCGTGCCCTCGGTGTCCAGCACGGGACGGGTGGCGCTCCAGTTGGTCTCCTTGACCCCCGGCTCGTAGAAGATCACCCGCTGCAGCTCGCCGATGATGTACCCGGCCTCCTGCAGGGCGCGCTCGCAGTCCCGGTCCAGGTTGACCGAGTCCTTCCCCGCGGGGACGTCCGGCAGCAGGTGCCAGTCCGACTCCGGGATGTCGATCATGTGGTACAGGCCGGGGTAGTCCCGGTAGTTCATCTCGGCCAGGCGGAAGTCGGCTCCCTTGCCCGTGTGACCGGGCACGATGTCGTCGATGACCGTGCCCCCGTGCTCCCCGGCCACGGCGCAGAGCGTGCGGAACTCCTCCTCCGTGCCGAACATCGGGTCGATCGCCATGCTGATCCGGTCGAAGTGCCCGTCCACGCTGGGCGTGTAGGTCCAGCCGTTCAGCCCGCCGGCCCGTTTCAGCGGACCCGTGTGGATGGCGTTGATGCCGATCTGGGCGAAGGCGTCCCACAGGGCCGGGTTGCCCAATGCCCCCAGGAACGACTGGCCCGGCTCGGTGATGACCGCCAGCGGATAGGAGGTCACCCAGACGCCGGCAGCCTCCACGGCACGGCGTGGATCGGGGCGAGCATAGGCGTGCTGCCACATGCTGGCCTGCCCGGACAACTGGCGGGCCAGTGTCTTGGCGTCACCGAGCATGGACTGCCCCCGCAGCCACTGGACGTAGGCCGGGTTCGTGGCGACCGGCTCAAAGGGCGGCTTGGTGTCACCGAACACCTGGTTGCGCCGCGCCTTCGGGCGGGCCGCCCGCGGGCGGGCCGGGTAGAAGACCTCGTCGTAGTTCACGTCCGGGGTCGCGTCCCCGTCCGCGTCCGGTTCCGCCGTCGGGACGGGGATGTCCGCGGGGACGTCCCCCTCGTCGGGGAATTCGGTCTCGGGAGTGCTCACCCGTTCTCCTTCCGTGTCGCCCTGGCCGCCTCATCACGCCGGGATGGCCGGCGAACAGTCTGGAACCCATCGTTGCAGTGGTCAGCGCCCCGCGCCACCTGTACCTTGGCCACTGGTACCTGGGCCACCCGTACCTCGGCGGGCGCGGGCTAGCCTGGGCCCATGCCCTCCGATCCGGCCTCCTCTGATCCGGCCTCCTCCGAACCGGTCCGGCTGCTGTTCCTGGCCGACACGCACGTGCCGAACCGGGCCCGTGCCCTGCCGGCCCAGGTGCGGGCCGCGGTGGCGGAGGCCGACGTCGTCTTCCATGCCGGGGACTGGCAGGTGCCCGAGGTGCTCGACGAGCTCCAGGCCCGGTCCCGCCGGCTGGTGGGGGTGTGGGGCAACAACGACGGCCCGGAGCTGCGCCGGCGGTTGCCGGAGGTGGCGCGCGTGGAGATCGGCGGGGTGCGCTTCGCGATGGTGCACGAGACCGGGC
>DATBUG010000371.1:0-4364 GCA_036516315.1 Citricoccus sp. | reverse complement strand
CCGCCGAACTTGCCGGCGTGGGCGCTGCCGACCATCAGGACCACGCCGATGTCCGGCTTGACCATGCCGGCCAGGTACTCGATGTTGCCGACGCCGTCGGCGCCCATCTCGACCACGAGGTACCGCGTGTCCAGGGCGGCCTGGAACACGGTGAGCGGGACGCCGACCTCACCGTTGTAGGAGCCCTGGGGCGCGACGGTGGGACCTTCCGTGGCCAGGACCGAGGCGAGCAGGTCCTTGGTGGTGGTCTTGCCGGCCGAGCCGGTGATCCCGATGACGGTCGTCGGCGAGTGCTCGCGGATGCGCTCGACGATGTAGGCGGCCAGCCGGCCCATGGCCAGCACCACGTCGTCCACGAGGACGGCGGGGTCCACGCGCCCCTGTGCGTCCGTGGTCTCCCGCTCGGCCAGGACGAGGGTGGCTCCGGCGGCGCGGGCCGCGGGGATGAAGTCATGGCCGTCGGCGTGCTCGCCGGGCTTGGCGATGAACAGCGTTCCCGGGGTGGTCTCCCGGGAGTCAGTGGTGGCGGCGGTGACGGTCAACGAGGGGGACGCCGTGGCGGTGAGGACGCCCCCGGTGGCCCCGGCGACGGCGGAGGCGGTGAGTTCGATCATGACCCGTCAACTTTACGTCCCGGCGGCGGGGAAACCGGCGAGGAGCCGTGACCGTGCCGGGCCAGGGCGGCCCTGAGTTCGACGCGGTCGTCGATCGGCACGGCGACTCCGTCCATGTCCTGGGCGGTCTCGTGGCCCCGGCCGGCCAACAGGATGGTGTCCTCTGGTGTGGCCAAGGCCACGGCCAGCTCGATCGCCTCCTGGCGTGGCGCGGACTCGTGGACCTCGACCCGCCGTCCGTGTCCGGCGGCCTCGCGGGCGCCGTCCCGGACCCCCGTTAGCACCTCGGCACGGATGCCCGCCGGCGCCTCACCGTGGGGGTCGTCGTCGGTGACGATCACGACGTCCGCCCACTGCGCGGCGATGCGGCCCATCAGCGGCCGCTTGGCCCGGTCCCGGTCCCCGGTCGCCCCGAAGACCAGGATGGTCCGGCCGCGGTCCCCGCCGGCCCCCCGGCGGGCCTCCCGCACCGATTCCAGGGCCCGCACCAGGCCGTCGGGGTTGTGGGCGAAGTCCACGATCGCGTCCGGGCCGTGTCCGACGACCTCCATGCGGCCGGGGACGGCGGTGGCGAAGGGGCCATGGCCCACCGGCGCGTCCAGGGCGGCGGCGATGGCGTCCCAGTCCCCCGCAGGCCGGGACTCGAAGGTCATGACGGCCGCCAGCGCGGCGTTGGCGACGTTGAAGCGGCCCGGCAGGCCGGTGGAGGCACGCACCGCGCGTCCGGAGGGGGCGTGGGTGAGCGTGAACCGGTGCCCGAGGCCGTCGGGCACCAGGGAGGTGATGGTCCAGTCCGCGGCGGGCGCCGGCCCGCCGTGCTCGGCGGCCGGGCCGAGCGCGAGCGTGGCCACCGGGCAGCCGGCGGCGGCCGCCATCCGGGTCCCCCAGGTGCGCCCGTGCTCGTCCGGGTGGTCCGGCCCGCCGTCGAGGGTGATGACGGCCCGGTCGGCGCGGCCGGCGTCGAACAGGCCCTGCTTGGCCTCGAAGTACTCCTGCATGGACCCGTGCAGGTCCAGGTGGTCCTGCGTGAGGTTGGTGAAGCCGGCCACGGTGTAGTGCAGTCCGGAGATGCGCCGGTAGCTGACCGCGTGGGAGGACACCTCCATCACGGCCGCCCCCACGCGCTCCTGGCGCATCAGCGCCATCAGCGCGTGCAGCTGCGTGGACTCGGGCGTCGTCAGGCTGCTGGGCACGGTCCGCTCGCCGGCCCGGATCTCGATCGTCCCGATCATCCCCGTGGTCTCCCCCAGTGCCGCCAGCAGCGCCGTGAGGAAGTAGGCGGTGGTGGTCTTCCCGTTCGTCCCGGTCACCCCGTAGAGCCGCGGGCCATTCCCCGGGTTGCGGTACACCGCGGCCGCCGCCGGCCCGACGGCGTCGCGCACGTCGTCCACGACGAGCACCGGGGTGCCCGGCGCCTCGTCCGCGCACCTCGCGGCGCCCTCGCGGTCCGTGAGGACGGCCCGGGCACCCGCGGCGGCTACCGTGCGCGCGAACTCGGCACCGTGGCGGGAGGCGCCGCGGACGGCGACGTAGAGGTCACCGGGGCGCACCGTGCGGGAGTCCATCGCGATCCCGGCCGGCCCGGAGGCCGGGAGGCGGCCGACGACGTCGGCGGGCTGGCCCGCGCGCTCGAGGGCCTCGAGCAGCTCCGCCCAGGTGATGGGGTCGGGGTGCGCGGGGCGGAAGGCCGCGTCCTGCGCGGCCGGGGTCAGGGGGGTACTCATCCA
Source organism: Citricoccus sp. (assembly GCA_036516315.1). GTDB lineage: Bacteria > Actinomycetota > Actinomycetes > Actinomycetales > Micrococcaceae > Citricoccus. The sequence continues at coordinate 2,023 of DATBUG010000371.1, read as the reverse complement.
GCCTCTACCAGGGTCGCTTCTGGGGGTCTTCAGTGAAGACATCGTAGTTCTGCGGTGCGGCATCCGAGGGCGGGACGCTGTACTTGGCCAGCAGGTAGGACAGCACCTCGGCGGCGGTGTCCTCCACCTGCCAGCCCCGCCAGTTGCCCTGCGGCCGGTGCACGGAGACCGCCACCACGAAGCGGGGGTCATCCAGCGGGGCCACGCCGGTGAAGGAGGTGGTGTAGCCGTTGTAGCCGCCGATCCCGGCCGCCTCACCGGTGCCCGTCTTGCCGCCCACCCGGTATCCCGGGATCTTCGCGGGGGTGGCCGTACCCACCTGGACGACGCCCTCCATGAGGCGCAGCATCTCCTCGGCCGTCTCCTCGGAGTAGATCCGGGTGTCCGCGGGGTCGGGCTGGACGTGCTCGGACCCGTCCGGGTCGATGTAGGCGTCGATCAGTTGGGCGCGCTTCTGCACACCGCCGTTCGCGATGGTCTGGAAGATCTGCGCCATGTGCAGCGTCGTCTGCGTGTACCCCTGGCCGAACATCGTGGTGAACCGCTGGCGCCCGTCCCACTGCTCGGGCGGGACCAGGATGCCCTTGTTGGACCCGGGCAGGCCGATGTCCAGGTGCTCACCGATGCCCAGCTTCTTCATGTACTCGAACCGGGTCTGGTCGTCCACGCTCTCGGCCACCTGGACCGTGCCGGTGTTGTAGGAGCGGGCGAAGATCCCGGCGGCGGTCATCTCGTAGGTGTCGTGGGGCATGGAGTCGTTGATGATCTGCCCGTCGAACTCCTGCTTGTTGGGCACCTCGAATGCGTCGGTGGGTTCGACGCCGCCCTCCTCGAAGGCGGTGGCGAACGTGGGCACCTTGCCGGTCGATCCTGGTTCGTACGACTGGGTCAGGGCGGTGGGCCGCCAGAACAGGTGGTCCGTGGCCGCGGGATCGGAGGGGTCCACGGTGGTGGAGTCGGCCATGGCCAGCAGCTCGCCGGTCTTGGCGTCCATCACCACGATGTTGCCCCAGGCGGCGTCGTAGGACTCCGTCTTGGCCGCGATCGCCTCCTGGGCGAACCACTGCACGTCCTGGTCGATCGTCAGGCGCACGTCCTGGCCGTCCACGGCCGGGGTCTCGGAGAACTCGGCGTTCGGGATGCGCACTCCGTCCGCGGCGATCTCGTAGGTCCGCTCCCCCGGCTCGCCGGAGAGCTGCTCGTCCTGGCTCAGCTCCAGCCCCTCCAGGGGCGTGCCGTCCCCCCCGACGAAGCCGAGGATGGACCCGGCCACGGAACCGTTGGGGTAGGTGCGCTCGGTGACCGGTTCGGCCAGCAGGCCGGGGATGCCCAGCTCGAGCGCCTCGTCCTTCACCTCCGGGGTGACGCCCTTGGACACGACCTTGTAGGGGCGGTCCCCCACCATCCGCGCCTCGAGCTCCCCACGGTCGATTCCGAGGATGCCGGAGAGCCGGTCGAGCGACTCGGAGAGCGAGACGTCGACCATGGACGCGCTCTCGGGATCCCACCGGCGGAAGTCCTTGACCAGCCGCTGGTCGGCGACGAGGTCGTAACGGGCCACGGAGGCGGCCATCACCCGGCCCTGGGAGTCCAGGATGGAACCGCGTTCCGGGGCCACCGTCACGGAGCGCAGGCGCTCCTTCATCGCGTCCTGGGCGTGCCCGGACGCGTCCACGCCCTGGATGAAGACCAGCCGCAGTCCGAGGACCACCAGCAGGACGAGGGCGATGAGCACGCCGAGACGCAGGCGCCGGGCGCTCACGTCCTCTGCGCCGCCGGCGTCGGATGCCTGGGCCATCTGCTGCGGTCCTTTCTGCCGGGTGCCGGTGGTGGGGAACACCCGCGGCCGGGCGTGGGTCAGTCGATCGGTGCGTCGGTGGGGTGCGTGGCGCGGCGTGCCGGGACGGCCGCGGGCGGCACGGGTCAGCCGGCGGTGCCGCCGGAGAACTGCGGTGCGGGAATCGTTCCGCCGTTGAGGTCCTGCTCGCCGGTGGTGGACCCACCGGTCGCGCCGTTCCCGCCG
>DATBUG010000370.1:0-2137 GCA_036516315.1 Citricoccus sp. | reverse complement strand
GGATAGGGGTGCTGGTGGGTCACCAGCGGTGGGCGACGTCGATCACGAGTCGCTGGCCGGTGCCCGGGCCGTCGAGCACGAAGGTCCGGAAGGGCAGGCGGGCACGGACGCCGAGACCGATTGAGGTGTATCCCTGTACCGAGGTGAACTGCTGACCGTTCTCGTCCTCGCCCACCACGGTGTCCCGGGCGTGGTTGGCGAGCGCGACCTGGCGGAAGGTGCGGTACCCGGAGACGTCCAGCACCTCGCTCGTCTTTCCTGGGCTCCAGGTCAGCCGGCCGGTGCTGGTGGTGGAGGGGTTGGTGAAGAACACGTGCAGGTCGGCCGCTCCGCGCAGGGACATCGGCTGGCCCGCGCGGTCCCTCACCGGGGCGTACCGCACGTTGTGCCAGATCCCCTGGCCGCGCACGTCGATCACCAGGCGGTCGAAGCAAGCGTGGCGGCCGCTGCGCACGGCCTTGACCGTGTGCGGGGAGAACCAGGCCTCGTCCGACTCGGTGGGCGTGTACTTGGGGAGCGATCCCCAGGTGATCCCGCAGTAGGGCGCCGCGGCGGCCGGGGGAGGGGCGGCGACCCCCGTGCCGATCAGGGCCCCGAGGGCGAGGGCGGCGGAGGCGACGGCGGCCAGAGGTTTGCGCATGACGGTGCTCCCCAGCAAGGGCTCCAGGGGGATCCGGAGTCGTTAGCAGAAGTGTCCCCGGTCACACAAGAAACAGCCAGCGCGGGAAGGTCAGCGTTCGATTGCGTTTCGGGGTCCGGCGTCCCTTGATTCGGCGGGGCCCTCGCGCTGCTGTGTTCATTCCGTGACGATCCTCGCCCCGGCCCCTGCTGCAACCCCTGCCGGTCCTCGCCGGCGCTCGCCTCACCGCGGGCCGGGTGCGGCCAGCCGCTTCTCCATCAGCTCCGCGTAGGGGCGCAGCCGCCGGGCGAGGGCCCGGGCGTCCTCGGCGCGGTGGAGCCGGAGGTAGGGGACGGTCACCGTCAGGGACACGACTGCGGCCCCCGAGGCATCGCGCACGGGCATCGCCAGGGCGGCCACACCGGGCTGGGCCTCACCCACCTGGATGGCCCAGCCCCGCGCGCGGATCTTGGCGATCTCGGCCCTCAGTTGGTCCCAGTCCTGGATGGTGCCCGGCTGCACGGTCTCCAGGGGCGCGTCCCGGTAGCGGGCGGCCAGCTCCTCGTCAGTGAGGTCGGCGAGCAGTGCCCGGCCCGCGGCGGTCGCGTGGGCCGGGGTCACCGTCCGGATCGGCCGGGCGATGCGCACCAGGTGGGCGCCCTCCTCCGTGAGCAGGAACCGGATGGTCCGGCCCTCGAGCGCGGCCAGGCTGCTCGTCTCCAGCAACCCCTCCGCGGTCTGCCGCAAGGGGCCGGCCAGCAGGGTGCGCACCGTGGACCCGCGCGCGACGTCGGCGGAGACCTGGTGCAGTGCCGGCCCCACCCGGTAGGGGCCGTTGCGCTCGTCCTGGCGCAGGAACCCGGCCTCGGTACACGTGCGCAACAGCCGGTGCGCCATCGAGGGACTGACCTGCAGGGTGCCGGCCACCTCGGTCACGGACATCTCCCCGCGCGAGGCCACCAGACGCACCAGGTGCAGGGCCCGGTCAGCCGTCTGCAGCATCGTCCCACGCATTCCTCATATCGGAAATAGTTCCAGCACGAGCCCCGCCAGACAAGGGATGCGAGGGCGTGAGATCGCTTGGGCAGTTCAAGTATTTCCTGTCTGGGGAAAGCGGGGCGGATTCCGTTGTGGGATCACCCGCACTGGCCTTGACTGCTGACATCACGAACCTGACGTTCGAGCAAGGGACACGCCATGACACCCCAGACCCGCACAGTCCGCAGAGTCCGCCGAGTCCACCGTTTCCGTGGTGGTGCGGTGGCCACGCTGATGGCCGCGACCCTGGCCCTGAGCGCCTGCGGCTCCGGGTCCCCCTCGGGCGCGACCGGGGAGGGGCAGGGCACGGACGCGGCGGCGCACACCAGGGACTCCGGTGAGCTGACCCCCATCTCCGTGGGCACCATCGCGATCGCCTCCTCCACCGAGCTGCGGTACGGCGTGGCCGAAGGCATCTTCGAGGACCACGGCCTGGACGTCGAGCTCATCGAGGGCCAGGGCGGGGCGGCCCTGCTGCCG
>DATBUG010000369.1:0-4526 GCA_036516315.1 Citricoccus sp. | reverse complement strand
TGAAGATGTTCCTTGGCACCGGCCCACAGGCACGCCGGGTGGACCGCCGGGTGCTCGCCCGGCTGCTTGGGGCGATGTACTGAGTGGTCCGGGATGTCTTGAGTGGTCCTGAGATGTCCTGACGTGTCTTGGGAGGCCCTGAGACGGGCCGGCGGCGCACTGACTACCATGGACCGGTGCCCCATGACTCCTCCACCGGCCCCCTCCCCGGCCCCTCCGCCGACACGGCGCCCGGCGCCGACCCGGGTCCCTTCCCGGACAACCCGCACCTGACGGCCCCCCGCGGCCCGGCCCCCGGCACGCCAGGGTTCCGTATTCTCTTCCACTCCCCCGAGATCCCGGGCAACACCGGAAACGCGATCCGCCTGGCCGCCATCACCGGTGCGGAGCTGCACCTGGTGGAGCCGGTGGGGTTCGACTTCTCGGACGCCAAGCTGCGCCGGGCCGGGCTCGACTACCACGACCTGGCCGTCCTCACGGTGCATCCGGACCTCGATGCCGCCTGGGAGGCCCTGCTGCCGGCACGCGTGTTCGCGTTCACCTCGACCGGGGACACCCTGTTCACCGACGTGTCCTACCGCCCCGGGGACATACTGCTGTTCGGCCGGGAGTCGACCGGGCTGCCCGCGGAGGTCCTGGCGGACCCGCACGTCACCGCGCGGGTCCGGCTGCCGATGCAGCCGGCACGGCGCTCGCTGAACCTGGCCAACTCGGCGTCCATCGCGGTGTACGAGGCCTGGCGCCAGCTCGGCTTCGCCGGGGCCGGCTGAGCCGGGCGGGCGCCCCGTCATGTTGCGCCCAGGTTGCGCCACGGTCACGATCAGCGTGGCAGCATCAGCGTCCCGATACGACTTCCTATGCTGGGACCACCATGGATAAGCGCGCCTCCGGACTGCCCGACCGCCCGTCGACGACGGCCGCGGACTTCGCCCCGTCCGCCGACTCACCCGCCGAGACGACGACCGCGGCCGGCCCCACGGCCGCCGACCTGGGCCTGCCCGGACTCGACCACCTGTTGCGCCTGGCCGGAGAGGGCGACCGCGCCTCCTTCGCCGCCTTCTACGACGCGACGGCGCCCTGGGTGTTCGGCCTGGCCCGGACGATCTTCGCCTCGCGCAACGACGCCGCCGAGGCCACCGTCCTGACCTACGTCCGGGTCTGGGACGCCGCCCCGGACGAGCGCTTCGAGGACGATTCCGCCAAGGACCGGCACCGGTCGGTGCTGTGCTGGCTCGAGTCCCTGGCGCACGAGACCATGACGCGCCTGCTGCGCACCGACGCCCTGCCCGACTACGGCTCCGGGCTGCTGCCGGATGCCGCAGGCCCCGCCGAGCCCGGACGGCGGGAGCCGACCACCGTGCTCTCCGCACTGACCCCGGCCCAGTTCGAGGCGCTCGACCTGGCGTGGGCCGGCGGCCGGACCTACCGGCAGGTGGCCGCGGAACTCGGTGTGGCCGTGCCCACCGTGAAGTCGCGACTGCGCGACGCGGTGCAACGGGTGACCAAGCGCTACCAGGAGAAGTTCCTCGGCCGGGTGGGCGACGACGACCCGGTCATGCTGCGTGCCGTCACCCCGGAGATCGCCGCGCGCACCGGCACCACGCGCAACTTCACGCTGAACCTGAGCCAGGACCTCGAGAACGGCCTGGCGAAGGAGTGGGCCGACCTGGTGGCCCTCGACGCGCTGGAGGACGCCGAGCGCGAGGAGCTGGACCGCTACGTCTCCCGCCAGGGCCCCGAGTTCACCACCCTGTGGCGGGCCCGCGTCGACAGCGCCCGCCGGACGGTGACCTGGGCCTTCCGCGGGCTGGCCCACGAGCCGCCGTCGTTCCTGCTCGACGAGCTGCTGCACCGCCTGCCCGCCCAGGACGTCGGGATGGGCCTGGTCGACGGGCTCGGTTCCTCGGTCCCGGCGGGCGAGGGCGGATATGCCCTGCGCCGGCCGGTGAAGAAGTGGATGCTCGTGGTGGCGGGGCTGCTGGTCCTGGCCCTGGGCCTGGGCCTGGTCATCCGGCTGATCGTCGGCCCGAACGTGGTCTCCGCCGTGGACGAGGCCGAGGACTCCTTCACCACCCAGCAGGTGGCCCTGACAGAGGGCGGGTCGATCCAGGGCCACATCTCCCGGGACCGTGACATGGCCTACGTGACCTTCGCCGGGATGCCCGACCCGGGCGAGGGCAACGTCTACCAGTTGTGGTTGTTCCCCCGTGACGGGACCACCCCGGGCACCCTGGGCACCTACGAGCTGCGGGACCTGCAGGACCCGGTGACCTTCCGCGGCGTTGGGCGGTACGCCGAGCTGGTGGTCACCGTGGAGCCCGAGGGCGGCTCGGAGACGCCCACCTCGGCACGGCTCGGGGCGGTGGACCTCGTCCACCAGGTCACCCAGGGGCCGATCTACGGCGGCCACCCGAACAACACCCCCCAGCCGGGCGAGCAGGACGCCCCGGCGGACGGCGAGGACTAGACAGCCCAGGACAACGACGAGGACGAGACCCGGGACGGGTGAGCCCCGTCCCGGGCCCGCCGCTCAGAACCCGCTGATGGTGCTCTCGTCGTTCACGGTCACGAGGTGGAAGGCCTCGGCGTAGCGGGTCGCGTCGCCGTCGGGCCTGTCCTCAACGGCCTCACCGGCTTCACCGGCGCTGGGCCGCTCCGGGCCCCACGTCCGGTGGAGCGAGGCCATGGTGCTGAGCACGAACTCCTCCATCCGGGGCACGTCCGGATGCTGGGAGACGTGGTGGCGCAGGGCCTGCAGCTTCAGCTGCTCCGTGCCCGTGACGTCCAGGACCAGGTTGGTCAGCGCCGCCGGCCCGCCGAAGAGCACCAGCCAGCGCAGTTTGAACGCCTCGAGCCCCTGCTCGGCGAGCTCGGGGTACGCGAAGGGGTTCTCGACCGCGGGGTAGGCCGCGCGCACCACCGCCTCCCCGGCCGCCAGGTGGTCCGGATGCGAGCGCTGCAGCCTGCTCCAGTCCCGCTCGGGGTGCATGGCCAGGACGGCGTCGGGCCGGTGCCGGCGCATCAGGGCCACGACCTGCTTGATCACCTCGTGGCTCGGCTCGAGGTATCCGTCCCGCTCCCCCATGAACTCGACGTCGCGCACGCCCAACAGGGCCGCGGCCTCACGCTGCTCCCGCTTGCGGAGGTCGTCGATGGCGTGGCGGTCCGCAGGGTCGAAGCCCCCGGCGTCGCCGTCGGTCATCACGCAGTAGGTGACCTCCACACCCGCCCGGGTCAGCGCGGCGACGGTGGCCGTGGCCCCGAAGTCCAGGTCGTCCGGGTGGGCGCCGAAGGCCAGGACGCGGCGCCAGCCCATCCGGGCCGCGGCCTCGGCGGGGGTCTGCAGGGTTCCGCCGCTCACTGCTGTCCCGCCCCGGCCACGAAGGTGACCTCCGCCGACTGCTCCTGTCCGTCTCGCGTGAAGTGCACGGTCGCGGTGCCGCCCTCGGGGTACTCCCGGACCACGGCGGTCAGGGACTCGCTGTCCGTGACCTCGCGGTCGCCCACCCCGGTGATCACGTCCCCTTCCCGCAGGCCGGCCTCCTCGGCCGGGGAGCCGGATTCCACGGAGACCACGCGCGCGCCGGCGCTGAAGCCACCGGAGGCCAGGGCCGACTGGTCCGTCCCGGAGATCCCCCGGGCCTGGGCGCCGTCCGCACCGGCCGGGGTGGCTGGCTGCGGTGTGACCCGCACGCCGAGGAAGCCGTGGGTGGCCTGGCCGTTCTCGATGAGGTCCTGGGCGATGCGCTGGGCGTAGTCCACGGGGATCGAGAAGCCCACCCCGATGTTGCCGGATCCCTCACCGGAGGAGCCCCCGGCGGAGGCGATGGCCACGTTGATGCCGATCAGGCGTCCTTCCGCGTCGATGAGCGCGCCGCCGGAGTTACCCGGGTTGATGGCCGCGTCGGTCTGGATGACGTTGATGTAGATGGATCCCCGGGACTGCTGCTGTCCGGGCAGTCCCGGGATGCGGAACTCGGGGGCGCCCTCGGAGTCCCCCTCGCCGTTGTCCTCCGGGGCCGCGGAGGACGCCACGGAGATCGTCCGGTTCAGCTTGGACACGATGCCGTCCGTGACGGTCCCGGACAGGCCCAGTGGCGCGCCGATGGCGATTGCCGTGTCGCCCACGTTCAGCGCGCCGGACTCTCCCAGCTCCACCGGGGTCAGTCCCTCGGCGTCGATCTTCACCACGGCCAGGTCGGACTGCGGGTCCGTGCCCACGACCGTGGCCGCGTGCACGGTGCCGTCGGAGGTCTGCACGGTGACCTCGGCGTTGCCGGAGGCCCCGCCCATGGTGACCACGTGGGTGTTGGTCAGGATGTGGCCCTGGTCGTCCAGGATGACTCCGGAACCGGACCCGGCCGACTGGCCGTCCGTCACCGAGAGGGTCACCACGGACGGTGCGGCCTTGGCGGCGGCGGCCGTCACGGGAGTGGCGTCCTCGGACCGGTTGATGTCCAGGCCGTGGCCCTGTTCCCGCACCGAGCCACCGTTCTGCTGCTGGGTGACGCCGGGGGCGTTGTCGG
>DATBUG010000368.1:0-6392 GCA_036516315.1 Citricoccus sp. | reverse complement strand
CAGCCGCGGGCACCGAGCCCGGGGCCGCACGGACGCCCGCCGTCCTCGAGGCCGGACGGGACAGCGACCCCGTGGAGAAGCGGTTGTCCACCGCCATCGCCCTGGCCCTGACCGACGTGGCCCTGGCCGGCGAGCTCACGCGCCTGCGGACCTGTTCCGGTGAGGACTGCGAGAACGCGTTCGTGGACCTGACGCGCAACCGCTCCAAGCAGTTCTGCGACGAGGCCAATTGCGCCAACCGCGCCCACGTGCGCGCCTACCGGGCCCGGCGGGCCGCCGAGGCCGGAGGCGAGGAGGGCTCCGGCGACGAATCGGGCCCCGACCCCGACCGAGCCCAGGAGCTCGTCCGGGAACAGGAGGGCAAGAAGGCGCGGAAGTCCTCGTCCAAGAAGGACAAGGGCAAGAAGAAGTCCAAGAAGGACAAGAAGAAGTAGCCACCGATGTCCGGGATGGGGACGGCCGGCGTCCTCGGGTACGCTCGTTCCGTCCCCATCCCGGACACCCGATCGTCTGACCTGGACCCCTCTCCGTCCGACCCGTACGGACCGACGTCGCCCCGACCCACCCGTCCGCGTGACACCTCCCACCGCCCCGTCGTGCCAGCAGAGGACGTCCCGTGAGCACCACATCCCTGATCCCCGCCTCCCCACAGACCTTCACCCCCACCCCCGGCCAGCGGATCGACCCGGTCCTGGCCCGCTCCTGGCTGCTGGTCAACGCCGTCCAGCCCGAGCGGTTCCCGGTAGCCGAGGACTCCGCCGCGGACATCGTCGTCCTGGACATCGAGGACGCCGTGGCCCCCAAGGACAAGGACACTGCCCGGGACAACGCCGTGGCGTGGCTCTCCAGCGGGCACACCGCGTGGGTCCGGCTCAATGGCTACGGCACCAAGTGGTGGGACGACGACGTCACCGCCCTGGCCGCCACGCTGCCGTCCGCACTCGCCGGCCCATCCGCCGCGGGCGCTGCCGGCCGGGGCGGCCTGGCCGGCGTCGTGCTGGCGATGGTGGAGTCCACGGACCACGTCAACGAGACCGCGGCCCGGTTGCCCGGTGTGCCGGTGGTGGCCCTCGTGGAGACCGCGCGCGGGTTGCAGCGCATCAACTCGATCGCGGCGGCCAAGGGCACCTACCGGCTGGCGTTCGGCATCGGTGACTTCCGCCGGGACACCGGCTTCGGGGAGTCACCCATGGCCCTGGCCTACGCCCGCAGCCAGTTCACCATCGCCGCCCGCGCCACGGGGCTGCCGGGTGCCGTGGACGGGCCGACGGTCGGCACCACGGGCGTGAAGCTGGCCGAGGCGGCCGCGGTCACGGCGGAGTTCGGTATGACGGGCAAGATCTGCCTGCAGCCCGAGCAGTGCGCGGTGGTCAACGAGGGCCTGAGTCCCTCCCAGGACGAGATCACCTGGGCGCACGAGTTCCTGGCGGACTTCGCCGCGGACGGCGGGGTGATCCGCAACGGCTCCGACCTGCCGCGCAAGGCCCGGGCGGACCGCATCCTGTCCCTGGCCGAGGCGTTCGGCGTGCGCTGGCTGCGCGAGGACGAGGACGACCACGCCCCGGCGCCTTCGGACACGTTCCACTACTGAGCCCGCCCCTCCCGCGTCCGGGACGGCCCGGCGCGGGCGGGAGGGTCAGCTGGCCTCGGGCCGTTCGTCCCGGGGCGTCCGGCCGGCCGCTTCCTCCCGCTTGCGCTGGGCCTCGGCGCGGCGCCGGGCCACGGCCTGCTGGTGCAGTTCCTCGGAGGAGCGGTTGACGCCGGAGCCCCGGGACAGGTGCTCGGGGTTGTCCTTGGCGGCCAGCTGCAGCATGGCCACGACCACGAGGGACACGATGAAGAAGACGCCGAAGGCGATCAGCCCGATGTCCACGCGCACCGGGTTGTCGGTCCCCCCGGAGGCGGTCAGCATGGCGACCACGCCACCGATCAGGGCCAGGGCGAAGGAGAAGATCAGCGGGCCCTTGATCGAGGCCAGGAACCCGGGCTTGTCCGCGGACGCGTCCTTCCGGCCCCCGGACGGACGGGGGCCCTGGAACTGCGGGCCGGTGCTGGGGGTGCTCACGAACTGTTCTCCTGGTCTACGGGGCCTGGTGCACCGGCGCTGGGGGCAGCGATGCACCCGTCCATTCTACGCGTCGTAGAGAAACCCCTCGACCCGGTCCTCGGGCGGGCTGCGCCGGCTGCCTACCGGCGCGGCGCGCGCGGTTCGGCGGCCTCGCGGGCGGCCGGTCCGGCGTCGTGCCGGAAACCGAAGCCGGAGATGGCCAGCAGCACGGCGATCACGATCGCCCCGCCGCCGACGATGCCGAGCATGCCGTGCGGGTCCAGGTGCAGGAAGACCAGCAGGCCGGCCCCGGAGAGGATCCCCACCCCGCCGGTGTAGAGCTGGTCCCGGGCGGGCACGAACGCGCGCCGGTACTTCGCCCAGGCCACCACCTCGGCCAGGCCCGCACCGATGAGCGCGATCGCGCCGATCAGGCCGGCCACGAACGGGCTGCCCGCGAACACCAGGGCGATCGCCCCGAGCATGAACACGGCGGCGGCCACGGAGAGCGGGCCGCGCATCCCCTCGGGCACCGGGTCGCGGCGCAGGTACTCCCACAGCCCGGAACCGGAGAACAGGAAGTAGGCGGCCAGGCCGTACTTCAGCACGCCCAGGCCCGGCTGCTGCAGGAACACGGTGGTCAGGCCGAAGATGGCGGCGATGAGGGCGCGCACCAGGATCGGCTTCCACATGATCGCGGCGGTCTCGACGGGGGCTTTTGCTGCAGGCACCCGACCATTCTAGGCCGCGCCGCGCCCCGCCCCGCCGGAGGGCGCCCGCGTCCCCGGTGCCGGCGGACACCGGCTCCTCAGTGCTCCCCGGTGCGCATCCAGGCATCGGTGCGGGCCCGCAGCCCCAGGGTGAGGGCCCGGGCGCCCATGAAGATCCCCGCGAACCCGGTCCACAGCAGCGCCACCTGCCACCCGGCCCCCGGTGCCGCGGCGCCGGTGGTGACGCCCGCGGCCAGCCACGCCAGCCCGGCGAGCGCGGGCAGGTACACCGCCAGGTTCACGACGCCGGCCAGGGCCAGGTAGCGGGCGTCACCGGCCCCGATGAGCACGCCGTCCAGGACGAAGACGAACCCGCTGACCGGCTGGGAGACCGCGAGCACGAGCAGACCGGCCGTGGCGGCCGCCTGAACGGCTGGATCCGGGGTGAACAGCGGGGGCAGCACCCACGCGAGACCGGCCAGGACCCCACCGGTGATGAGCCCGAACCACAGGCTCCACCGGATCATGGTGCCGGTCAGGGCCCGGGCCTGACGCCGCCGGCCGGCCCCGAGCTCGCGGCCGATCAGCGCCTGGGCGGCGATCGCCAGGGCGTCGAGCGCGAAGGCCAGGGTGGAGTACACCGTGAACACGAGCTGGTGCGCGGCCAGGGTGGCCACGCCCAGGCCCGTGGCGGCCATGACGGTCACCAGGATGGCCGCCCGCAGGCTCGCGGTGCGCAGCAGCAACCAGGACCCCACCTGGGCGGTGGCGCGCATGCCGGCGCCGGAGGGTGCCAGCCGTGTCCCGGCGGCGCGGAACCGGGGCAGCAGCACCGCGAGGTAGACCGCGAGCATGCCCCACTGCACGATCGAGGTACCCGCCGCCGACCCGGCCACGCCCAGGCCGAGGCCGTAGACGAGGACGACGTTGAGCACGATGTTCAGGCCGAAGCCCACGCCGGCCACCACCAGCGGCGTCCGGGTGTCCAGCAGGCCCCGCAGCACGCCGGTGGCGGCGAGTACCCCGAGCATGGCCGGCAGGCCGGGCATGGACCACTGCAGGTAGGCCACGGCGTGGTCCCGGACCGCGCCCTCGGCCCCGATCAGCCCGGCCAGCGGCCCGGCGGACACCCACCCGGCCACCGCCAGGGCCGCGCCGAGCAGCAGCGCCAGCCACACGCCGTCGCGCCCGCGGTCCATGGCCGCCGCGTGGTTCCCGGCGCCCATGAAGCGGGAGACCGCCGGGGTGGTGGAGTAGGCCAGGAAGATCATCAGCCCGGTCACGGTGTGCAGGATGGTGGTGCCCACGCCCACGCCGCCCAGCTGGGCGACGCCGAGGTGGCCGATGATCGCCGTGTCCGCCAGCAGGAACAGCGGCTCGGCGAGCAGGGCCCCGAAGGCGGGGACGGCCAGGGCGAGGATCTGCCGCGCCACGGGCCGGGTGTCCCGCGCGGCTGCTGGGTGCTGGGAGTGCTCGGTGTCCTGGGGGCTCATGGAGCCATCAGCTGATCAGCGGCAGCAGCGTGTACGCCACCACGATGGAGACCAGGTTGTTGAACACGTGCAGGATCACCACGTAGGCCAGCGACCTGCCCGTCAGCACGTAGGTCACGCTGATGGCCGCCGCCAGGGTCAGGTACGGGATGACCTCCACCGGGTTGAACCGCAGACCGGTGCTGAGGAAGTGGATCAGGGCGAACAGCACCATGGACAGCCCCACGCACACCCAGACGTTGACGTGGCGGGAGAGCTTGCCGATCATCAGGTGCCGGAAGATGTACTCCTCCACGAGGGGCGCCATCAGCACCGTCACCAGGACCATCGGCAGGAAGTCGACCTGGGTGGTCATCTCCTCGATGGCCAGCTGGTTGGCGCTCTTGATCGGTTCGCCCGCCGCCATCACCACGAGGGCATTGACCATGATGCAGCCCAGCCAGATCGCGGGGATCAGCCCGGCCTTGAGCCAGCCGCGGTCCGTGAAGGTGCGGAAGGAGCGCACGAACGGCCGCCAGCACGCGGTGAGCACGAGCACCGTGAGCACCGAGTACGAGACGAGGTTCACGGCGAAGGTGACGGAGCCATTGTTGGATTCCTCGTCGGTGCCCTGGAAGAGGTCGACGAACCCCGGGATCTTGGTGACGATCGCGGCGCCGCCGAGGATGAAGATCAACACATAGGCCAGGACCGTGGCCAGGTCCATCCAGGTGAACCGGCCCGGGTCCATCACCACGCGCTCACTCCGGTCCCGGCCCGGCCACCCCGGGGGGATCCCGGCCGGGCCGCCCGGAGCCGGCTGGAGGCCGGGGACCTGTGCGGGGTGGACCCGGCCCTGCCGCCGGCCGCGCGGGGGCCAACCGGGCGGGATGGCCGGCGGGGTGGTGTGCTGGCCCGGCGGCGGTGCGGATTGCTGGTACTGCGGGGCCTGCCGCGGGTCCTGGGTCATGGGGCCATGCTATCGGCGCGGGACCGGCCCCACCGGCCGGTCCGGCTCAGGCGCTGCCGCGGGTGAAGATCGCGGCGCGGACGTCGTCGTCCTCCTCGAGCCCGGCTCCGAGCGCCGAGCCGATCGTGGCCAGCCCGCCCACGAACCAGGCGAGCTTGAGGTACTCGACGAACTGGGCCGGCTCGCCCGTGACCTCGGTGAAGACGTCCGGGTCCACGAGCAGCAGGGCACCCGTGAGCGCGGCCAGGAACAACCCGGCGTGCAGCACGAGGACGCCGATGAGCACGGAGGCAAGCGTGGCGATGTTGAACACCGCCACCTGCTCGCGCTCGCCCCGCCGCCGGGGCCGCTCCCACAGGTTGGCGCCCACCACGAGGGACACCGTCACGGAGAGCACGGCCACGGCCCCCAGCAGCGCCATCTGCACGCCGTCGTACTCGGCGGAGAGCAGCCACAGATCCGTGGTGATGAGGGTCAGGGCCCCGGTGGCCAGCGCCGCGGAGAGCGAACGGGACAGGCTGGCCGCCAGCAGCCACGGCCGGTTCGCACGGATGGTGCCCAGCAGCAGCCGCGCATTCGAGGACCCCACCCGCCAGGCGAACGCACCGCGGTTCTCGGCGCCGCGGTCCTCCACGTCCGTGGCCAGCTGGCGCGCCGCGTGCACGGCGGCCCGGCGCTGCTGGGCCGACGGCGTCCCGTCGTCGGGATCCAGGCCGAGGATCCGCGCGACGACGTCCCGCACCGCCTCCGTGATGCCGGCCTCCGCCAGGTCCAGCGAGACCACGCCGGCGGCGTGGGCCGGAGAGACCTGCGAGGCCAGGGTGTGCCGGCCCTGCCGCAGGGGCTCCTGGCAGACCCCGACGGCGAGGTCCCAGTCCTCGTCCAGCATCCGGTCCCGCGTGACCTCGAGCAGGTCCAGGGAGTCGTCGTCCTCCGGGTCCCCGAACTCGCCGCGGGTCACGATCACCAGCCAGCGCAGGCCCGGGTACGCCGCCGCCAGGCTCTCCTCGAGGCCGGCGGCGAGGGCGGCGCCGTCCACGGTGGAAGCCACGTCGTCCCGCACCAGCACCCCCAGGCGGACGAGGACGGCCGGGCCCGTCACCGGTCCCGGGGCCCGGGCTCGCCCGCGGCGGGGTCCCGGACCACGGGCACGGGGCCGGTCACCACGGGCACCGGGCCCGTGCCCAGCGGCA
>DATBUG010000367.1:0-5815 GCA_036516315.1 Citricoccus sp. | reverse complement strand
AGCGCTCCGCGACGCGTGTATTCTGGTGGAGTTGCCCTGCCGGGAGACCCGGCCGGCCCCAATGGCGGAACTGGCAGACGCGCCGCACTCAAAATGCGGTATCGAGAGATGTGTGGGTTCGAGTCCCACTTGGGGCACCGTGCGCGGAGCGCGGCGGCTGAGCCGGACCGGAACAGCCGGAGTGGCTCAGCCGCGACGCTCCGGATCCAGGATCATGTTCGTGATCCGGGCCGTGGACAGCCGCCGGCCCTGTTCGTCCGTCATGAGGACCTCGTGGGACGTCAGCGTCCCGCCCAGCTTCAGGGCCGTGCAGGTGCCCGTCACCGTGCCCGACGCGATGCCGCGGTGATGCGTGGCGTTGATCTCGATGCCCACCACCGCGCGGTCCGGCCCGGCGTGCAGCACCGCGGCGATCGAGCCCAGGGTCTCGGCCAGCACCAGGTGCGCGCCGCCGTGCAGCAGGCCCGCGTTCTGCTCGTTGCCGGCCACCGGCATGGTGGCGACCATCCGCTCGGCGCTCATCTGCTGGAAGACGATGCCCATCTTGGCCGTCAGCGGGCTGATGCCCAGCGGACCGAGCTTGCCGTGCAGCTCCTCGGGGATGCCCGCGCGCAGCATCATCCGCCGCAGCTTCTCGGGGCCGGGCCGGGGCGTCACGCCCGGCACGAAGGAGGTCTCGGGCTCCACGGGCAGCCCGGTGGCCCCGGGGGCGGATGTCACGGCGTCGTCCATGCGCACTAGGCTGGCACCCGTGACTGATTCGAGCAATTCCGCCCCCGACACCTCCCGACCGGACGAGGCGGGCCAGCGCCTGCTGGTCATCGACGGCCACTCGATGGCCTTCCGCGCCTTCTACGCGCTGCCGACGGACAACTTCGTCACGGACACGGGTCAGCACACCAACGCCGTCTACGGGTTCACCACGATGCTGCTGACGATGATCCGTCAGCAGCGGCCCACGCACGTGGCCGTCGCCTTCGACCTGGACACCCCCACGTTCCGCTCCGAGCAGTACGACGAGTACAAGGCCGGCCGGTCCCGGACCCCGGAGGAGTTCCACGGCCAGGTCGAGCTGATCGTCAAGGTCATGGAGGCGATGAACATCCCCACCATCACGGTGGACGGCTTCGAGGCCGACGACATCGTGGCCACGATGGCCGCGCGGGCGGAGCAGGCCGGGTGGGAGACCCGGGTGGTCTCCGGGGACCGGGACGCCTTCCAGCTGATCACGGACCGCACCGTGGTGCTCTACCCGAAGAAGGGCGTCTCGGACATCCCGCCGATGGACGCGGCGGCGGTCGAGGCGAAGTACGGGGTGCCCCCGGAGCGGTACCCGGACCTGGCCGCCCTGGTGGGGGAGACCGCGGACAACCTGCCCGGCGTGCCCGGCGTGGGACCGAAGACGGCGGCGAAGTGGATCGCCCAGTACGGCACGGTCGAGCAGGTGCTCGAGCACGCGGACGAGATCAAGGGCAAGGCGGGCCAGTCCCTGCGGGACCACGCCGAGGCCGTGCGCCGCAACCGGGCGCTGAACGCCCTGGTGAGGGACATGGAGCTGCCCGTGGCGCTGGAGGCCACCGAGCTCGAGCACCCGGACCACGCACAGATCGAGGACCTGTTCGACGCCCTGCAGTTCAACGCGGTCCGCCAGCGGCTCTTCGACACCCTGGCCGAACGCCTCGGGGGCGAGCCCGAGGCCGCTCCGGTCGAACAGACCCCGCCGTTCGCCGTCGCGGCCACCGCCGCGGACCTGGAGGACTTCATCGCCGAGCACGGTGCGAGCCTGGTCGGGGTACACGTGGTGCTGGACGGGCCGGCGATCCTGCCCAAGCGCAAGATCCCCGCTCCCGGGGACTACGGGGTGCCGGTCGGCGCCGCGGTCGTGGCCGAGGACGCCGCCGTGTACGTGCCCCTGGACCGGCCGGCCCCGCAGGACGGCACCGACGGTCCCGGCCCGGTACTCGCCGGTTTCCTCGCCGACCCGGGCCGGCAGAAGGCCGTCTACGACCTGAAGGCGGCCGCCAAGGCGCTCAAGGCCTCCGGGGCCCGCACCGCCCTGGGCCGGGACGTGGCCCTGGCCGGCGTCGTGGACGACGTGCTGCTGTCCGCCTACCTGATCGCCCCGGACCGCCGCGGCTACGGCCTCGACGCGCTGGTGCAGACGTACCTGCAGTCCACCCTGGAGATGGAGGACGACCCCTCGCAGGCGGGGAACCAACTGGAGCTGGACCTCGACGAAGCGCCGGAGGACGGCGAGGCCGCCGCGGAGGCGCTGCTGCGCGCCCGCGCGGCCGCCACGGTCCGGGCGGCCTGGATGGTGCGCCGCCTCTCCGAGGTGTTCGTGCCGCAGCTGCTCGAGCGCGGCGCCCAGCAGCTGTTGCGGGACCTGGAGATCCCGCTGGCGACGGTCCTGGTGGACATGGAGCTGGCCGGGATCGCCGTCGACCGAGCCGCACTGGACGGGCTCTACGCGGACTTCACCGCCCGGATGGAGGCGGCCCAGGAGTCCGCGTGGGCCTCGGTGGCCGAGGTCACGGGCGGGGAGAAGGTCAACCTCGGCTCGCCGAAGCAGCTCCAGGCCCTGCTGTTCGAGAAGCTGGACATGCCCCGCACCCGCAAGACCAAGACCGGGTACTCCACGGACGTGGACTCGCTCACGGACCTGCTGGCCCAGACCCAGCACCCGTTCCTGGAGAACCTCATGCTCCACCGGGACGCCACCAAGCTGCGCCAGACCGTGGAGGGGCTGCTGGACACGGTGGCCGGGGACGGGCGCATCCACACCACCTACTCCCAGACCGCCGCCGCGACCGGCCGGCTGTCCAGCCTGCACCCGAACCTGCAGAACATCCCCGTGCGCACCGAGGCCGGCCGCCGGATCCGCGAGGTGTTCGTCGTGGGGGAGGGGTACGGCTCCCTGCTGACCGCGGACTACTCGCAGATCGAGATGCGCATCATGGCGCACCTGTCCGAGGACGAGGCGCTGATCCAGGCATTCCGCGAGGGCGAGGACCTGCACCGGTTCGTCGGCTCGCAGGTGTTCGGCGTGGACCCGCAGGACGTCACCGCCGAGATGCGCGCCAAGGTCAAGGCCATGAGCTACGGACTGGCCTACGGGCTGAGCTCCTTCGGGCTGTCCAAGCAGCTGCAGATCCCCGTGGACGAGGCGCGCTCGCTCATGAAGGGGTACTTCGACCGCTTCGGAGCCGTGCGGGACTACCTCAAGGAGGTGGTGGCCAAGGCCCGCCAGGACGGCTTCACCGCGACCATCATGGGCCGCCGGCGCTACCTGCCGGACCTGAACAGTGACAACCGCCAGCTGCGGGACATGGCCGAGCGCGCCGCGCTCAACGCCCCCATCCAGGGCTCCGCCGCGGACATCATCAAGCAGGCCATGCTGGACGTGCGTGCCGGCCTGGACGAACAGGGGCTGCGCTCGCGCCTGCTGCTGCAGGTCCACGACGAACTGATCCTCGAGGTCCCCGAGGACGAGCTGGAGGCGGCCACCGCCCTGCTGCAGGAGAAGATGGGCACCGCCGCACAGCTCTCCGTCCCCCTGGACGTCAACGTCGGTACCGGACGGAGCTGGCACGATGCCGCCCACTGAGCCGTCCACTGAGCCGTCCACTGAACCGGCCCTGCCCGAGGGGCTGACGCTGCACCGCTTCGACCCCACCGGTCGGCCGGCTGCCGAGGACCCGCGCGCGGCGGTGTTCCTGCGCACCGTCGAGCGCGGCTTCTACGAGCCGGAGCCCCGCGGTGCCGCACTGGACCAGCGCCTGGTGTACGCGCACGCGGACGGACGCACCTTCACGGGCGTGTACGAGGCCGGCGCCGATCCGGCCACGGACCGACCGGTCGGCACCTTCGCCGGCTTCGACAAGCGGCTGCACGCCGGCCGGGGCCGGGAGCTGGACGGGTACCTGATCTCCGAGGTCACCGTCTCGCCCAGTCACCGGCGCCGCGGGATCCTGCGCACCATGATGGAGTCGGAGCTGGCCCGTGCGGTGGGCCGCGGGGCGCCGGTGGCCGCCCTCACCGCCTCCGAGGCGACCATCTACCGCCGCTTCGGCTTCGGGGCGGCCACCACCCGCCGGTCCGTCGAGGTCGACGTCCGGGGCGAGGTGCCGCTGGCCGGAACGGCTCCGGGCCGCGTGCGGGTGGTCGAGCCCGCCGAGCTGGCCGACCTCGGGCCGCGGCTGTTCGAGGCCGCCTACCGGCAGACGCCCGGCTCCGTCCAGCGCATCGCCTCCTACGGCGGCCACGAGACCGGCACCCACGTGGTCGCCGGCCCGGACGCCGGACAGGACCTGTACGCCGCGGTCCACTATGACGACGACGGGACCCCGCGCGGGTACGTCACCTACCGGTTCGCCGGCTGGGACACCGAGCCGGCGACGGTCCGCGTCGGGCTCCTCGTGGCCACCACCGCCGGCAGCATGCGCGCGCTGTGGGCGTTCCTGGCCGGCCTGGACCTCATCGAGCGGGTGGCCTGGCGCAGCGCGCCGGACGACGGGCTGCTCGAGCACCTCTTCGCGGACCACCGGCGGGTGCGGACCATCCACCACGAGGACCACCTGTGGCTGCGCCTGCTGGACGTGCCCGGTGCCCTGCACGGCCGGGCCTACGCCCGCGACGGCGAGCTCACCGTCCGCGTGCACGACCGCCTCGGCCACGCGGCGGGGGACTGGCGCCTGGCTGTGACCGGCGGCGAGGCCGACGTGGAGCAACTCGGCGGGACCGGCGGGGCCGGCGGTGCCGGCGGTGCCGGCGGGATAGACGGCGTAGACCTCGAGCTGGACGTGGCGGACCTGTCCGCCGTCTACCTCGGTGGCCTCTCCGCCGAGGTGCTGCGCCAGGCGGGCCGGATCACCGAGCACCGGCGCGGTGCCGCGGCCTCGCTGGCCGGGATGCTGGCCCAGGACCGCCCGGTGTTCTGCATGACGGGATTCTGAGCCGGCGGCCGCTTTGACCCGGCTTGGCCGCGCGGTTAGACTGAGCAAGCACTTTCTGTGCGCAACCAAGACACCATATCAACCCACAACTCCGGGGGGTGCGGTCTGAACGTGAGTCCGCCCGCCCCGGCCGAGTGAACAATCCACATCGGAGCCCCTACTACATGACCATCACCTCCACCGCCCCGCAGGTCGCCATCAATGACATCGGCACCTCTGAGGACTTCCTTGCCGCCGTTGACGAGACGATCAAGTACTTCAACGACGGCGACCTGGTCGAAGGCACCGTCGTCAAGGTCGACCGTGACGAAGTGCTGCTCGACATCGGCTACAAGACCGAGGGCGTCATCCCGTCCCGGGAACTTTCCATCAAGCATGACGTGGACCCGGACGAGGTCGTCGCCGTGGGCGACAACGTGGAGGCCCTGGTCCTCACCAAGGAGGACAAGGAAGGTCGCCTGATCCTGTCCAAGAAGCGTGCTCAGTACGAGCGCGCCTGGGGCGACATCGAGAAGATCAAGGAAGAGGACGGCGTCGTCACCGGCACCGTCATCGAGGTCGTCAAGGGTGGCCTCATCCTGGACATCGGCCTGCGCGGCTTCCTGCCGGCCTCCCTCGTCGAGATGCGCCGCGTCCGCGACCTGGCCCCGTACATCGGCCAGCAGCTCGAGGCCAAGATCATCGAGCTGGACAAGAACCGCAACAACGTGGTCCTGTCTCGCCGCGCCTGGCTGGAGCAGACCCAGTCCGAGGTCCGCTCCAACTTCCTGCACAAGCTGGAGAAGGGCCAGGTCCGCACCGGCACCGTCTCCTCCATCGTCAACTTCGGCGCCTTCGTGGACCTGGGTGGCGTGGACGGC
>DATBUG010000366.1:0-1951 GCA_036516315.1 Citricoccus sp. | reverse complement strand
CGTACTTCCTCACCCCACCGGCCCGCCGCACCTACGCCTCCGGCATCCCGGTGGACGGAGCCAACCGGGAGGAGATGGCCGAGCGGCTCGGCGACTTCCAGCAGTCCGTGCGCGCGCACCGTGGGCGGATCCCGCCGGCCGCCGACCGGGAGCTGGGCCTGATTCTGGTGTCGCTGCAGGAGGTGATCGAACGCTGGCACGACGTCGGCCGCGTCCCGGAACAACGCATGGCCCTGGAGTCGATCGTCTACCAATACCTGCCGAACACCCTCGACGTCTTCGTGCGTCTGCCCGACTCCGCCAAGCCGCAGGCGGCGCCGGAATGGATCTCCCAGCTGCGGGTGCTGGCCGCCGAGGTGGCGGCCAGCCGGCAGGCCGTCCTCCGCCAGGACCTCGAGGCGATGCGCGCGAACGGCCGGATCCTGGAGCAGACGTTCGAGGACGGCGACGTGCGCACGTTCAGGGAACACGGCCTGTAGGCGGCCCGGCCGGGACGTGGACCCACCCCTCCCGGCGGGCTGACGTCAGGTGCCCGGCCGCGGGGAGGTGGGTGTTGCCGTAGTACACCTCCCGGGCCACGAGGGCGGACACCACAGCGTCCAGGACGTCGTCCTGGGCCACCAGCGTCCGGTCCTGGCCGGCCAGGTCGAGGTGCGGCACGAGTCCCGGCAGGTCGGCGACGAGGCCGGCACGCACCGGTTCGCGGCCGGCCTTCTTGTACGCCCGGAACGGCAGGCCCCACGTCCGCAGGGCGGCCGCCGGATACACCTCGCAGGCGACGCCGGTTCCGTCTGGTTCCACCGTCACCCCCGCAGCGCGCACGCGGGCCGCCAGGTTCGCCCACCGCAGGGCGGGATAGGCGATCCGGTCCGTGGACACGCTCAGGGGCGTCAGGCCGGTCAGCTCATGCACCGCCCGGTCCGTGGTGCGCAGGGCCAGCTCGCGCCGCCATGCCGGCCCGGAGTCCGGCGCCGGGGCCAGGGTGCCGGCCCGGTGCCCGGTGACCAGGCGGAGGAAGGGCTCCGGCCAGCCGAACGGGACGTCCACGCCCGCCTTGTCGGCCCCTGACACCAGCTCGACGATCGCGTCGTCGTCAGCGCCGAGCAGGGCGTGCTCGAGCACCAGTCGTCCGGAGCGCGGGTGCTGGACCAGGACGGCGACCCCGGTCCGTTCGGCCGCCGCTGCCAGGTCGATCCCGACGAACCGCACCGGCTGCGCCGGAGGGGAAGGACGAGACGGGACCGGTTCGGTCACGGACGGCGCGGGGAGACGGTGCCACCGGTGAACCGCGCGAAGCCGGCGAGCACGCTCGACCAGTCCTCGCGAACCCCTGGCGCCCCGCTCCCCCGGACGGTGAGCGAGGCAAGCTGCTCCTCGGGTCCGTCCACGGTCCTGTCCCCGGGGACCTGAGCCTCGCCGGCGGGCCCGAAGGCCAGGCTGACCTCGGGCTGGTCCACCCACGGTGCGCCGCTACCGGTCTCTCCTGTGGAGCCTCCGGACCACCGCAGGGTCAACGACGCCCCCTCGGCCCCCACGACCTCGGCCCATCGGTGCCGCTCCCCGTCCACGCCCTCCTCGAGCAGCGCACCCTCCTCGAACCCGAGGTGACTGTCCGGCCCGCAGGCTCTCATCGCCGCGGGCCACCACAGGTGGACATGGTCCAGGAAGGCGTCGGCGAGCCGCTCGGCGTCCAGCGGAACGGCGACCACCAGGGACCACGGCTCGCGGCCCTGGCGGCCGGCCACCTCGCTGCCGGCGTCCTCCGGCGACGGCGGCTGGGCGAAGGGATCGAGGAAAAGGCTCTCGGACATGGCACCATCCTCGCATCCGGGCGGGGTCCATGAGCTCGGGCTGTGGTGTCCCTGTGTGGTGGGTGGGGGTTAAACACAGAAGCCCTGGACCGTGTGGTCCAGGGCTTCTGGTCAATGGTTGTCCGGCGGCGTCCTACTCT
>DATBUG010000365.1:0-4797 GCA_036516315.1 Citricoccus sp. | reverse complement strand
CGGGTGCCCCGCCGCCCGGAGGGCCACCGGCGGGGTGCCCGGGGTGGGGGGCGGGTCGCATCGTCCCGGCGGCGGGTGCCCGGTCCGGGTACGGCGGGACCCCGGCCGCCTCGCGGCCGGGATCCCGGGGACCCGTGGGGTCAGTGGAGTCGTTCACCGCACCGGTTCAGGCACGGGCGGCGGCGAGCGCGGCGTCGTAGTCCGGCTCGGTGGTGATCTCCGGGACCACCTCGGTGTAGGTCACCGTGCCCTGCGGATCGATCACGAGGACGGCGCGGGCCAGCAGGCCGGCCATGGGACCGTCCGCCTGGGTGAGGCCGTAGTCCTCGCCGAAGCTCGACCGGAACACGGAGCCGGTGACGACGTGCTCGATGCCCTCGGCGGCGCAGAACCGCCCGGCCGCGAAGGGCAGGTCCGCCGAGACCGCCACCACGGTCGTGTCCTCGAGGTCGGCCGCCAACTCGTTGAACCTGCGCACCGAGGCGGCGCACACGCCGGTGTCCAGGGAGGGGAAGACGTTGAGGATCACGGTGCGCCCGGCCAGCGACTCCAGCGTCACCGGGGACAGGTCTGCGCCGGTGAGTTCGAAGGCGGGGGCGGGGGTCCCGACGGCGGGGAGGTCCCCGACCGTGCGGACGGGAGTGGACTTGAATGCGGTGGTTGCCATGCGCTCAAACCTAGCCGTTTAGGCTGGCGAGGTGGAACTGCACAGCAACGTCACGGACACCGCCCTGCTCTTCGAGGGCGGCGGCATGCGCGCCTCCTACACCTCCGCCATGGTGGTGGCCCTGCTCGAGGCGGGGATCCACGTGGACTTCGTGGCCGGGATCTCGGCCGGGTCCTCGAACACCGCCAACTACGTCTCCCGGGACCCCTGGCGGGCGCGGCACTCCTTCGTGGACTTCGCCGCGGACCCGAAGTTCGGCAACTGGCGGACCTTCCTGCGCGGTGACGGGCTGTTCAACGCCAAGTACATCTACGAGGAGACCGGCCTGCCGGACCAGGCGCTGCCCTACGACTGGGAGACCTACCGGGCGAATCCGGCGACCGTGCGCTTCGGGGCCTTCGACGCCGAGTCCGGGCAGCAGGTCTGGTGGGGCCGCGAGGACACCCCGCGGATCCAGGACCTCATGGTGCGGGTGCGGGCCTCGTCCACCATGCCGGTGCTGATGCCGCCGGTGCTGCTGGACGGACGCACCTACGTGGACGGGGCCCTGGGGCCGGATGGGGGCGTCCCGCTCTCGGCCGCCCGGGACGCCGGGTACGGGCGCATGCTGGTGGTGCTGACCCGGGAGCGGGACTACGTCAAGGGCCCGGAGCGGTTCCCGGCCTTCTACCACCGGTACTTCCGCCGCCACCCCGCGATCGCCGAGGCCCTGGTGACACGCTGGAGGCGGTACAACGAGACCCGGGAGCGGCTCTTCGAGCTCGAGCGTCAGGGCCGGGCCTACCTGTTCGTCCCCGAGCACATGCCGGTCTCGAACGGGGAGCGGAACGTGGCGCGGCTGAGGGCCTCCCACGAGGCGGGACTGGACCAGGCCCGCCGGGAGCTCCCGGCGATCCGGGACTTCCTGGGCCTGCCGGCGCTCACCCGCTGAGCCGCCCACTGAGCCGCCTGATCCCGCCGCTGCCGCCCGCCCACACGGTCACTGCGCGGAGTCAGGCAGCCCGAACACGCGGTCGAAGCACCAGGCGTAGACGGCGTTGTAGATCAGGAAGAAGATGATCAGCGCCAGCTCGTAGAGGAAGGCCTCCCAGAGGCCGACCTGCAGGATCAGCGCCACGGCGGGCACGAGGAACACCACGAGTCCGGCCTCGAAGCAGAACGTGTGCAGCAGTCGCATCCACAGGGGGCGTCCGGTGTGCCCGGAGCGACGCTCCCACCACTCGAAGAGGGTGTTGAACGCCATGTTCCACACCAGCGCGACCACCGAGGAGACCACGCCCACGACGGCGCTGGACCCGGCGGGGTTGCCCAGCGCGGCCAGGATCAGGGTGGTGAAGCCGATCGCCAGGGCCTCGAAGACCACCGCGTAGACGACCCGGCGCTGCATCGGGGAGGCGAAGACCCGGCGGCCGACGAGCGCCCGGCGGCCCCCGGGTGCCACGGGGACGTCCCCGGGACGACGCCCCTGATGGCGGGGCCCGGGGGTGTGCGTGGTGACGGAGCGCGCGCCGTCGGCCTGCGCTGTGGCCTCTGGGGTGGGTTGCGTGGCGGCGGGGTGCGCGCTGTCAGCGTGCGCCTCGGGGCGCGGGGTCGTGGGCACGGGTGTCCTCCATGGGTCAGTCCATGGGAAGTCCTCTACCGGTTTCGCGTCCATGGATACGGATGCTCGGCACCGCCTGCTCGTTCCCGGGGGCATGATCCAGCCCGGCCGGTCGCGGCGCCGTGCTCCCAGTCTAGCAACGGCGCGCAGGACGACGCCCGGTGACGGCCGGTGACGGCCGGTGACGGCCGTCGCAGGACGGTGTCCCACGACGGTCCGGGTCCCGGCCTAGGATGGCCGGGGCCCGACGACGGCGCGGGCCCGGTCCCCGCGACCTCCCGCGCCCTCGGCACTGCGGCCGGCACCACCACCAGCACGAGCGACAGCACGGCGGTCCACCGGGACGGCCGTGGGAGGAGAGGACAGGGCATGACCATCAGGGCCGCGATCGCGGGGTACGGCAACCTCGGCCGGAGCGTGGAGAAGCTCGTGCGGCTCCAGCCGGACATGGAGCTGACGGGGATCTTCTCCCGGCGCACCGGGCTGGACACGGACACTCCGGTCCTGCCGGCGGACAGCGCGGCGGAGCACGCCGGCTCGATCGACGTGCTGTTCCTGTGCCTGGGCAGCGCCACCGACATTCCGGAGCAGGCCGCGGCGTACGCCCGGCACTTCACCACGGTGGACACCTATGACAACCACCAGCTCGCCCCGGACCACTACGCCACGATGGACGCGGCGGCGCGCGAGGGCGGCACCGTGGCCATGGTGTCCACGGGCTGGGACCCGGGACTGTTCTCCCTGAACCGCACGCTGGCCGCGGCATTGTTCCCGGACGCGCAGCAGAACACCTTCTGGGGCAAGGGACTCTCCCAGGGGCACTCGGACGCGGTGCGCCGCGTCCCGGGCGTCAAGCGCGGCGTGCAGTACACGATCCCCAGCCAGGAGGCGATCGCGCAGGCCAAGGCCGGGCGCGGGGACGGGATCACGGGGGCCTCGGCGCACGTGCGGGAGTGCTACGTGGTGGCCGACGAGGCCGACCACGCGGCGATCACCGAGGCCATCACCACGATGCCGGACTACTTCGCCCCCTACCGGACCACGGTGCACTTCGTCACCGAGGAGGAGTTCGAGCGCGACCACCAGGGCATGCCCCACGGCGGCCACGTGATCACTTCCGGAGACCTCGGCGGCTCCCGCAGCTCCGTGGAGTTCGCGCTCGAGCTGGGCAGCAACCCGGACTTCACCGCCGCCGTCCAGGTGGCTTACGGGCGGGCCGCCGCCCGCCTGCGCGCCGAGGGCAGCACCGGCGCGTTCACGGTGCTGCAGGTCGCCCCCTATCTGCTCTCCCCCGCCCCGCTCGAGGAGTTGATCCGCCGGGACGTCTGATCGGACCCGGCGGCAGGGACAGCGGTGACACCAGAGTGCTCACCTACCGGGCGCGCCGCCGTCGTATGCTCGGGGCATGCCGATCACGCGCGTGACCCGTGTCCCTGACCGCCGGCCCGGCCGGACCGCCCCGTGGGGAGGCTCGCGGTGAGCGGGGGCCTGGTCGCACTGCTGGACGACGTGGCCGCGCTGGCCCGCATCGCAGCCGCCTCGGTGGACGACGTCGCCGCCGGTGCCGCGCGCGCCGGGACCAAGGCCGCCGGCGTCGTGATCGACGACGCCGCCGTCACCCCGCAGTACGTCTCCGGCGCGGACCCCTCGCGCGAACTGCCCATGATCAAGCGCATCTTCTGGGGCTCGCTGCGCAACAAGCTGCTCATCATCCTGCCGGCCCTGCTGCTGGTGAGTGCCTTCGCCCCGTGGCTGATCCCGTTCATCCTCATGCTGGGCGGGACCTACCTCTGTTACGAGGGCGCCGAGAAGGTCTGGCACAAGGTCCGCGGCCACCACGAGGCGAAGGAGGAGTCCCCCGCCGTCGACCGGGGCCCCGGCGCCGAGGACAAGGTGGTCAAGGGCGCGATCACCACGGACTTCATCCTCTCGTGCGAGATCATGGTCATCTCCATGAACGAGGTCGCGGACGAGGCCCTCTGGGCCCGCGCCCTCATCCTGGTGGCCGTGGCCGTCGCCATCACCGTGCTCGTCTACGGCGCGGTGGGCCTGATCGTCAAGATGGACGACATCGGCCTGCACCTGACCACCCGGGACTCCCCGGGCGTGCAACGGATCGGAGGCATGCTGGTCAAGGGCATGCCCGCGGTGCTGGGCTTCATCACCGTCATCGGCACCGTCGCCATGCTCTGGGTCGGCGGCCACATCATGCTCCAGGGCGTCTACGACCTCGGCTGGCACGCCCCCTACGACCTGGTGCACGTGCTGGAGTCCCCCTTCACCGGACTGGCCGGCGTCGGCGGGGTCCTCTCCTGGCTGGTGAACACGCTCTGCTCGGCCGTCCTGGGCCTGGTCTGGGGCCTGCTGGTCATGGCCGTGGTGCACCCGCTGCTCGCCGTCCTGCCGTTCGGCCGGGGACGGGACGGCGCCGACGGGGACGGACCGCCCGCCGCCCACGAGGAGGGGGACCTGCGCGCCGCGCTGGCCGGGCACCACGCCGCAGACCGGAACGCGCCCGGGGCCCAGGCTG
>DATBUG010000364.1:0-4154 GCA_036516315.1 Citricoccus sp. | reverse complement strand
GCCATCGGGGAGCAAGGGATCCGGCTGACCGATGAGGGCACCATCCGGCACTTCGCGGTCACCGCCGACCAGCTCGAGGAGGTCGAGCGGGAGGAGCAGCAGACCCTGGACCGCCGTGCGCAGGCCTTCCGCGCCGGCCGGCCCCCGCTGGACCTGACCGGCAGGACGGCCGTGATCGTCGACGACGGCATGGCCACCGGGTCCACCGCTCGCGTGGCCTGCCGGGTCGCGCGGCGCCTGGGGGCCGCCCGGGTGGTGCTGGCCGTGCCGGTGGCCTCCCGCTCCACGGTGGACTCGATGCTCATGAGCGGCGAGGCCGACGAGATCGAGGTGCTGTCCACCCCGCGGGGCTTCCGCGCCGTGGGGCTGCACTACCGGGACTTCGCGCCCGTCACGGATGAGACGGTGGCGGGGATCCTGGAACAGGAGCGCTGAGTCCGGCGGCTCACCCGATCTCGGTGGGAGTGCCTCAGGTCTCGGTCCTCCGGACTCATGCGGACTGGACCAGAGTGGCGGCGATCCGGCGGATCTGGTCCGGCTGGAACCCGGACCAGTGGTCCTCGTCATCGACCACCACGACCGGAGCCTGGGTATACCCTAGGTCGCTCTGGAGGTAGTCGAGGAGCTCGGGGCGCTGACGCACGTCGATCTCCTCGACGTCCAGCCCGGCCGCGGTCAGGGCCCTGGTGGTGAGCCGGCACTGCATGCACGACGGCCCGGTGGTGTAGACGGTGATGGTACGCATGGGCGCGCTCTCCTTCACTGCGTGGCCACTCATGGATACCAGCCGGCCCGGACACGTTAGGCACTCCTTGTCCCGGCCGAGCGGACGAGCCGGCCGCTCCGAGCGTCCCGGCCCCGGCAGCCGCTTAGAACATACCGATGACCTGAATGGCCAACACCGGCCCCGGAGACCTACACTCGTGCCCAACACGGGAGTCCGGTGAGCCGGGCTGAGAGGAAGCTTCTCAAGTTTCGACCGTCGAACCTGATCTGGATCATGCCAGCGCAGGGACGTTGACTCTGATTTCCCGTGCCCCGTTTTCACACTGGAGGGCGCGATCATGCGAACACCTGAGCCTGCCGTGACGGCAGCACCCCCGTCCCCGACCACCGGTGCCGTGGACTTCCATCCCACCCCGCAGGAGTTCGGCGTGGGGGCACGGTTCACCCTCGCCGTGATGGCGGAAAACTACGCCGAGGTCATCCTCGACGCGCTGGAACAGGCCGATGCCTCCGGACTCGAGGTGACCACCGGGGTGGTCAGCACCTACCTCTCCGGAGCCGAGCAGGACGTGCTGAGGTACCTGTCCCAGGTGATCGCGACAGCAGGACGGACCGGGGCGCACGTGAGCGCCTCCGTGCACCTCTCGCGGGGATGCCCCGGCGGGGTCACCTGCGAGATCCCGGCAGGAGGCGCGGCCCTGTACTCCGAGACGCCGGTCCTGGAGGCCACGGGCGTGACGTGCGTCGCCGACTGGGCGCTGTACCCGCTGGCCGATGCCGGAACGGACGGGGGGAGCGCCGATCACATGCGGGACATCTACGCCGCG
The DNA here is from genome assembly GCA_036516315.1 of Citricoccus sp. Taxonomy (GTDB): domain Bacteria; phylum Actinomycetota; class Actinomycetes; order Actinomycetales; family Micrococcaceae; genus Citricoccus. The sequence continues at coordinate 2,601 of DATBUG010000364.1, read as the reverse complement.
ATCGACCACGCCCGGGCCACAGGGATCACGGTGACGTCCGACCACTACGTCACCCGTCTGGAAGGTGACCTCGGACAGGTGCTGGAGACCATCGCGGCCGCGTGGGTCCTGGTCGGCCGCTCAGTCCAGCACGTCACCACGCACGCCACGCTGTCGATCAACAGCCCCAGTGCTGCCTGAAGGTGGGACGGGATCCGCGATGGTGACCTCATCCTCGACATCGACATCGACATCGCCCTCGACTGACGGCCGGCCCGGCCGCCGCCGCGCCCCCTGGGACCTGAAGGACCTGGTCCTGCTGGTGGTGCTGGGGGTGGTCTTCGGCTTCATCTACTGGGTCTTCGTCCAGGCGTGGACGGCCCTGTCCATCGCCATGGGACCGGCGGGGGACCTCGCGCAACACGTCCTCGCCGGCAGCTGGCTGTTGGTGGCGCCGCTGGCCATCGCCATCGTCCAACGGCCACTGGCCGGGATCGTCGCCGAGGTACTGGCCTCCGTCGTCGAGGTGGTGTTCCTCGGTTCGGCGGTCGGCCCGGCCCTCTTCCTCGCCGCGGCCATCCAGGGCCTGGGCAGCGAGCTACCGTTCGCGGCCACCCGGTACCGGTCCTACGGTTGGTTGACCTACGCCCTGTCCGGTCTGTTCGGCGCCGGGCTCGTCTTCTTCTACTCGGCCCTGCGGTTCGGATGGTACGGGCAGGACTTGTTCCTCACCCGCCTGGGCATCCATCTGGTCTCCGGCGTGATCCTCGGTGGACTGCTGGCCAAGGTGATCGTGGACGGGCTGGCCCGCACCGGTGTGGTGGACAACTTCGCGATCGGTCGCACCCGGCTGGTCGCCGGTCGTGTCACCCGCTGAACCCCCGCGGCCCCTGCTGGAGCTGGAGGGCGTCTCGGTCACGGTCCCCCGCCGGGCGGAACCGATCCTGCGGGACGTCTCGCTGGACCTGGGCCGCGGAGAACACCTCATCGTCTTCGGTGCTTCCGGGTCCGGGAAGTCGACCCTCTTGCACGCCATCACCGGGGTCGTGCCCCACAGCGTGTTCGCCGAGCTGACCGGCACCGTACGGGTCAACGGCCGCTCCACGGTGGAGTCGTCCGTGGTGGAGCTCTCCGCGCACGTCGGCGTCCTGGCCCAGGACCCGTCCTCGGGGGTCTGCCTGCCGGACGTGGAGCAGGAGCTGGCCCTGCCGCTGGAGAATCACGCGGTGCCCGCCGGCCGGATCTCCGAGAGGATCGACGAGGTGTTGACCGCCGTGCAGGCCCAGGACCTGCGGTTCCGGGCCACGGACCGGCTCTCCGGGGGCGAGGCGCAGCGCGTCGCGCTCGCCGCCGCCCTGATCACCGGACCGGACCTGCTGCTGCTGGACGATCCCACCTCGATGCTGGACCCGGCCGGCGTCGTGGCCGTGCAGCAGGCGCTCGGTACCGCGGTGGCCGAGGGCGACGGGCCCGCCGTCGTGCTCGTCGAACACCGCCTGGACGACTACGCCGGCGACGCCGGTGTGGCCGGCCTGCCCGGGCGTGCGATCGTCCTGGGCGACCGTGGCGAGGTCATGGCCGCCGGGCCCACGGCCCAGGTGCTCTCCGTCCATGCGCGGCGTCTGCACGCAGCAGGGTGCTGGCTGCCCCTGGAGACGGAGCTGCAGGCCGTCACCGGGGTGGCCGGCGGGCTCGCGAGTCCTCCGGTCCGCACGGCGCTGCGGGCGCTGGCCGCGCCGGGCGCGGAGCCCCCGGCCGGCCAGCCCGCGGCGGGGGAGACGGTGCTGGCCGTGGAGGACCTCGCCGTCTCCCGTCAGGGACCGGTCCGGAAGGCCCGGCGGCGCACCATGGACCGGCGCGCCGGGGCCATCCCCGGCGGACAGTGCCTGCTGCGTGGTCTCACCTTCGGGTTGCGCGCCGGGGAAGTGACGGCCGTGCTGGGGGCCAATGGGGCCGGCAAGACCTCGCTGCTGCTCACGCTGGCCGGACTCCTGCCCGCGGCCGCGGGGACCGTGACCGGGCCGCGTCCGGGGATGGTCTTCCAGAACCCCGAGCACCAGTTCCTCGCCCACCGGGTGTGGGACGAGGTGGCCCACGGCCTGGACGGTGCCTCGAGGGGGGACATCGATGCCCTGCTGGACCGGCACCGGTTATCCCACCTGGCCGAGCAGAGCCCGTACCGGCTCTCCGGGGGCGAGAAGCGGCGTCTGAGCGTGGCCGCGATGCTGGCCCACTCCCGTCCCGTGCTGCTGGCCGACGAGCCCACCTTCGGGCTCGACCGGCGGGACACGCTCACCACCGTCACCGCCTTGCGGGCGGCCGCTGCCGAGGGGCGCAGCGTCGTGTTCTCCTCCCACGACCTGCGCACGGTGGCCCGTGCGGCCGACCGGGTCCTGGTGGTCGCCGAGAACACGCTGATCGCCGACGGTCCGGCGCTGACGGTCCTGCGGGACCGCGGTGTCCTGGCCCGTGCCGGGTTGCGCCTGCCCCCGCTGCTGGAGTGGCTGCTGACCGAGTTCGACACCGACGCTCCCGTCCGGCGGGTCCTGGTGCGGCTGGACACGGCCGGCGCCGAGGACGACGGCGGCGCTCCCGGCCCGGGGGCCGGGCCAGGCGGTGCCA
>DATBUG010000363.1:0-4154 GCA_036516315.1 Citricoccus sp. | reverse complement strand
CGTGGAGACCCGCGTGGGGCATTCGTTCATCAAGGCCGTCATGGCCTCCGAGGGGGCCGTGTTCGGCGGCGAGCACTCGGCGCACTACTACTTCCGGGACTTCTTCAACGCGGACACCGGCATGCTCGCGGCCATGCACGTGCTGGCCGCGCTGGGCACCCAGGACCAGCCGCTGTCCGAGCTGGCCGCCGAGTACAACCCGTACTTCGCCTCCGGGGAGATCAACTCCGAGGTGGCGGACAAGGCCGCCGCCGTGGACCGGGTCCTGGAGGCCTTCGCCACCGGCTGGGCCGAGGGCGGCCGCGCCGACGGCGGCTCCGCGGTCACGTGCGAGGCGTGCCTGGACGAGGAGGGGCTCTCCGGCGTGGAGGTGACCGTCCGGACCCTGGACGGCACCACCGTCTCGGCCGCGGACGGCTCCTGGTGGTTCAACCTCCGCCCGTCCAACACGGAGCCGTTCCTGCGTTACAACGGCGAGGCCAAGGACGTGGCGACGATGGAACGGGTCCGCGACGCCGTGCTGGCCCTGGTCCGTCAGGGGTCCTGAGGGTCGTCCTGGCCGGCACCCCGGACCCGGCTGATCCGTACCCGGCCGACCCGGTGACCGTCCATCTCGAGCACCTCGAGGACGGCACCGTCCGACCGGACGGTGTCCCCCTGCTCCGGAACCCGTCCGAGCCGGGACATCATGAAGCCGCCCACGGTCTCGTAGCTGCCGTCGTCCGGTAGCTCAACGCCGGCCCGCTGGGCCAGTTCCTGCACGATCAGCCCGCCGTCCACCTCGACGAGCTCTCCCTCGCGCAGCGTGGTGTCCTCGGCCGAGGTGCCGACGTCGAACTCGTCATAGATGTCCCCGACGAGTTCCTCCAGCAGGTCCTCCAGGGTGACGATGCCGTCGGTGCCCCCGTACTCGTCGATCACCAGGGCGATCTGGTCCCCGCTGTCCCGCATCCGGTTCAGGGCGTGCAGCACGTCCACCGTGCCCGGCAGCACGGGGATGTCCCGCGCCATCGTGGACAGCGGCACGGCCCGGTCCGGTGCGGAGAGCAGGTCACGGATGTGGATGAACCCCAGGACGTCGTCCGTGTCCTGCCCCGTCACCGGGTACCGGGAGTTGGGCAGGACCGCCACCTGCCGCAGCACCTCCTCCACGCTGTCCTGCCCGTCGAGGAAGTTCACCTCGGGCCGCGGGCGCATCACCTCCACGACCGTGCGCTCGGCGGCGTTGAAGACCGACTGCAGCACTCTGCGGTCCACCTCCTCCAGCGCCTCGGACGTGGCGACCATGGAGCGGATCTCCTCGGCGGACACGGCCTCCTGGTGGGCCTTCGGATCACCACCGAGGATTCGGACGACCAGGTTGGTGGAGGCCGACAGCAACCAGATCACGGGACGCATCAGGGTGGCGAAGAACTGCAGCGGCGGGGCCAGCAGCCGGGTGAACGTCTCGGCGTTCTGCATCGCCAGCCTCTTCGGGACGAGTTCGCCGAACACCAGGGAGAGGTAGGCGATGACCAGCGTCATCCCGACCAGGGCCACCGTGCCCGCGACGTCCTCGCCCAGTCCGAGCGCCACCAGGCCCGGCACCAGGTCCGGGGCGATGGTCGAGGCGCCGTAGGCCGAGGAGAAGAACCCGGCCACCGTGACGCCGATCTGCACCGCGGAGAGGAACACATTGGGGTCGCGGACCAGCGCCGCCGTCTTGGCGCCCCGCTGCCCGGTGCGCGCGATCGCGTCGATCTGTGACTGGCGCAGGCTGACGATGGCCATCTCGGTTCCGGCGAACACGCCACCGATCAGGACGAAGAGCAGCACCAGGGCCAGGTTGACCAGCGTGTGGAGGTCCATAGGCCCACGGTAGCCGCCCGCCCGTCTACCCGGTCAGGGCCAGCACGAGGGGCAGGACGCCCTGGGCGCCGCCCTCGCGCAGCACCCTCCCCGCCTCGGTGAGCGTCCAGCGGCTGTCCGCGCGGTCGTCCACGAGCAGCACGGGGCCGAACCGACCCGCCTCCTGGGCGGAGGCCAGCTGGTCCCGCATGGTCTCGGGGACGTCGAAGCGCTGCCACACCGAGGCGAGCCGGAAGGCGCTGTTGCCCCCGGACTCACCACGCGGCAGGTCGCTCGTCAACGACAGCTCGCCCAGGTAGGGCAGCTTGCCGATGCGTGCGATGCCCTCTGCGAAGGAGCTGACGAGCTGGTGCCGGTTCAGGGAGGGCACGGAGACCACGGCGATCGGCCGCTTCTCCCACTCCCAGGCGGCCAGCACCTTCACCGCGGCCTGCAGCAGGTCCGGTTCGATCGGCCCGTCCGAGGCGCCCTCACGCCCGGCGGCGAACAGCGCCCGGAGCCGGCCGCCCCAGCCCAGGTCCGTCAGCCGGGCCACCGCCCGCCCCTCCCCGACCTGCAGCTCCTCGGGGATGCGGCCCTTGAGGGGCACGCCCAGCCGATCCATGCCGCTCGGCCAGGTGCGGCGGGGCTCGATGGGCACGCCGACCCGGCCCAGCGCACGCGAGGCCGTGTCCCGGGCGTCCTGGCCGACCCCGGTGGGGTACCAGGGGCCCGCGCAGTTGTCGCAGCGGCCACACGGGGCCGCCTCCGGGTCGTCGAGCACTCGGGCCAGGAACTCCATCCGGCACCCGGTGGCGTTCTCGTAGTCCAGCATGAGGTTCTCCTCATGCACGCGGGCCTCGGCGACGCGCCCGTAGCGTTCGCCGTCGTAGCTCCACGGTTCCCGGGTCCGTTGCCAACCGCCCTGGGTCCGCTCGACGGCGCCGTCCACCGCGAGGACCTTCAGCAGCAACTCCAGCGGTGTGCGCTTGATGTCCACCCGGGTCTCCAGGGCCGGGACCGACAGCGGGCGCCCGGCCGCCTCCAGCTCGGTGAGCACCGACCGCGCCCGGTGTTCGTCCGGCATGGACGTGGTGGCGAAGTAGCGCCAGATGTCCCGGTCCTCCGTGCCGGGCAACAGCAGCACGTCTGCGTGCTCCGTGGCGCGGCCGGCACGGCCGACCTGCTGGTAGTACGCCACGGGAGAGCTGGGCGCCCCGAGGTGGATGACGAACCCCAGGTCCGGCTTGTCGAAGCCCATCCCGAGGGCGGAGGTGGCGACGAGTGCCTTGACCCGGTTCTCCTTCAGCGCCTGCTCGAGCTCCGCCCGCTGCTCCGGATCCGTCCGGCCGGTGTAGGAGGCCACCTCGTGGCCGGCCTCGCGCAGGGCGCGGGCGGTGTCCTCGGCGGCGGACACGGTCAGCGCGTAGACGATGCCGGACCCCGGGAAGTCCGCCAGGTGCGTCAGGAGCCACGCCAGCCGGCTGGCCGGACTCGGCATCCGCAGCACGCCCAGGCGCAGCGACGACCGGGCGAGGGGACCCCGCAGGACGAAGACCTCCTCCGTGCTGGCCACGCCGAGCTGTTCGGCCACGTCATGCACGACGCGCGCGTTCGCGGTGGCGGTGGTGGCCAGCACCGGGATCCGCCGTTCCCCCGAACCGGGCAGCCGGGCGATGAGGTCCCGGATCCGGCGGTAGTCCGGGCGGAAGTCATGGCCCCAGTCGGAGATGCAATGGGCCTCGTCCACCACGAGCATCCCCGTGCGGCGGATCAGGTCCGGCAGCTGCACGTCCCGGAAGTGCGGGTTGTTCAGGCGCTCCGGGGAGACCAGCAGGACGTCCACGGAGTCCTCCGCGAGGCGCTGCTGCACCAGGTCCCACTCGGTGGCGTTCGCCGAGTTGATGGCCTCCGCCCGGACCCCGGCCCGGGCCGCGGCGGCGACCTGGTCCCGCATCAGGGCGAGCAGCGGCGAGACGATCAGGGTGGGGCCGGCGCCGCGCGCCCGCAGCAGCAGGGAGGCCACGAAGTACACGGCGGACTTGCCCCAGCCCGTGCGCTGGACCACGAGCGCGCGCTGCCGCCGGGCCACCAGGGCCTCGATGGCCTCGTACTGCCCCTCGTGGAAGCGGGCGTCCGGGTGGCCGACGAGGCGGCGCAGGATCTCCAGCGCCTCCTCCTTCAGCCCCTGCTCATGGGCAGGGGCGGCTGCGTGCGGCTCCCCGGCGTCGTGCGGTGCGTGCTCTGTGTCCACCATGGGCCCAGTATTCCAGCCGGCACGGACGCCGTAGCGGCCCGTCCGGTGGCCGTGGACGGCGGACGGTCCG
>DATBUG010000362.1:0-3073 GCA_036516315.1 Citricoccus sp. | reverse complement strand
CGGCACCACGACGTCATCGCGGCCGAGAAGAGCCGCTTCGGCGGCATCAAGGCCGGTGCCGCGTTCTTCGGCTGGCTCGCGGCCACCGGTATGGCGGTGCTGCTCACCGCGGTGCTCTCGGCCATCGGGGTGGGGGTCGCCCTGGGCACCGAGGCGGATCCCAACGAGGTGGCCGAGCAGGCCGCCGGCTCGGCGGCGGCCGGGATCACCGGTGCCGTGGTGCTTGGGTTGATCGTCGTCATCGCGTACTTCTGCGGTGGTTACGTGGCCGGGCGGATGGCCCGGTTCGACGGGGCCAAGCAGGGGCTGGCCGTGTGGCTGTGGGCGGTCGTCGTCGCGATCGTGTTGGCCCTCGTGGGACTGGTGGCCGGCAACCGGTTCGACCTGTTCGGCCAGTTCAGCGGGCTGGCCGGCGTGCCCGTGGACCCGGGCAGCCTGACGGCCGGGGGCATCATCGCCGTCGTGGTCGCCGCGCTGCTGGCCCTGGTCGCCGCCGTCTTGGGTGGGTTGGCCGGCATGCGCTTCCACCGCCGGGTGGACCGCTACGGCCTGGACGACCACGCCGTCCGCGGCGCCTGAACCGGCTGCGGCACCTGAACCGGCTGCGGGACGTGGGCGGTCGACGGGACCGCCCGGGTCACCAGACGTTCAGCTCCCCGGGGCGCCCTCCTAGACTGGAGATGCGGCCGTTGCGTCGCAACGGCCCTCCGCTGGGAGGTACGCCATGCCCGAAAACGCCATGCACGAATACGACAAGATCCATCCCCTGGTCAAGGACAACACCGGACTGTCGCTGGGGTACCGGATCCTGTGGCGCATCCGCTTCGCCGCCAATGACGTGTACGGCCCCGCCAGCCGCCAGCCCGGGCTGAACCCCCGTGAGCAGTTGCGGGTCGAGCGCGCCCAGCGCGTGGCGACGGCCTACCGCACGCAAGGCAAGGAACCGCCCATCAGCGTCCGCCGGGCCGCCGGAGAGGACGTCGAGGGCGAGGAGGAGGTCATCCAGCGCCACACCAGTCCGCCCAAGCCGTTCCAGGAGGGCTACCGGTACGTCATGGTCGAGGAGGACGAGACGACGGACCAGGATCGGCCCACCACGAGCGGCTGAACGGAGAACCCCCGCACATCATCCCAGGATGGACGAATCCTGGCGGCAGGACCGGGTGATTCGTCCATACTGGGATGACCTGTGGCGGACTGGAGGTCAGACCCAGGTCTGAGTCCCGGCCCCCAGGATCAGTGCGTGGTCCGACGACGGCACCAGGGCCGGTGCGGGACCGTGGAGGACATGACGAACCACGCTGTCCCCCCGCACCAGGCCACCCCACCCGGGGCGCCGCACCAGACCTCGCACCAGACCCCAGCACTCCAGACACCAGCGCATCAGACCCCAGCACTCCAGGCCCCGGCGCAGGGGACCGCGCCGCGCCCTGCGTCGCACCAGGACCCCGCCTCCGATGGGTCCTGGACGGGAGGGGCCCTGCTGTCCGCCCGCGGCCTGGTGAAGTCCTACGGCTCCACGCGGGCGCTCGCCGGCGTGGACGTGACCGTGCGCGCCGGGGAGTCCGTGGCGATCATGGGCCCCTCCGGTTCGGGCAAGACCACCCTGATGCACGTGCTCTCCGGCATCCTGCTGCCCGACGTCGGCTCGGTCCGGCTCACGGACGCCGGGGACGCCCCAGTGGAGGTGACGGCGCTCGGCGAGGAGGCCCGCGCCCGGTTGCGCCGCGAGCGCCTGGGCTTCGTCTTCCAGGACGGACTGCTGCTGCCGGAGCTGACGGCCCAGGAGAACGTGGCGCTACCGCTCATGCTCTCCGGGGTGCCGCGCGCGGCCGCCGAACAGCATGCCGGGCAGTGGCTGGCGGCTCTCGGCCTGGACGGGATGCAGGACCGCCGCCTCGGGCAGCTCTCGGGTGGCCAGGCCCAGCGGGTGGCGATCGCCCGGGCCCAGGTGGCCGACCCGTCGGTCGTCTTCGCGGATGAACCGACCGGGGCCCTGGACTCCGCCACCTCGGCATCCGTGCTCACGGCCCTGCTGGACTCGACCGTCGGCCGCGGCCGCACCCTGGTCATGGTCACCCACGACGAGGCCACCGCGGCACGCTGCTCGCGCCTGTTGCGGGTCCAGGACGGGCGGATCGTGGCGGACTCCGCCGTTCGCCGGACCCCGGCCGCGGCCGGTGCGGACGGGGGCCAGCGATGACCGCGCACCCGACGTCCTCCCCCCTCATGTCCACCGGACGGCCCGTCCCGGGTTCCGCGCAGGCGCCGGCTCCCGTGTCACCCCGTGCCTCCCGTGGTGGCACCTGGGCTGTCCTGGGACTGTTCCTGGGCCGGTTGTTCTCGGACCGCCGCGTGTGGGGCCTGCCCGTGGCCGCCTTCGCGATCGTGGGCACCCTGTCCCTGCTGGTCGCCGGCGGGGCGTCCTCGTTCTGGACGATCTCCGGGGACCTGGCCGGCATGTACCTGATGCTCTCCGTGTTCGCGCTGACCCTGTTGGTCTTCCCCCTGGCCGGACTGGCAGGGGCCGCCGCCCGGTTACTGGCCCGGCGCCGTGACGAACGGCTGTCCTCACTGCGCCTGCTGGGAGCCGGGACCGGCACCGTGCGCGTCCTGGCCGTGGCGGAGGCGGCGGTGCTCGCCGCGGTGGGTCTGGCCCTCGGCGTGGCCGGATACCTGGCGCTCATGCCGGTGGTGGGGCTGATCCGCTTCGCGGGGCGTCCCATTGGTCTCGAGGGCATGTGGCTGGGCGTGCCGTGGCTGGCCGCCGTGCTCGGTGCCTTGATGCTGCTGGCCGTCCTGAGCTCGCTCGCGGGGCTGCGGCGGATCGAGATCACGCCGCTCGGGGTGCGCACCCGGCAGCAGCCGGCCCGGGCCCACTGGGTCCGGGTGCTGGTGGCACTGGCCGGCGTCGGCGCCGCCCAGCTCGTCCTCCAGCTCGCCGGGATCGGGGACATGATGGTCCTACTGATCATGCTGCTGGCCGGCTTCGCCCTGCCCCTGGTGGCCCTGCACTTCATCGGACCCTGGCTGGTGGCCGCCGTGACGCGCCGGTCCTGGCGCCGGGCGAGCA
>DATBUG010000361.1:0-4955 GCA_036516315.1 Citricoccus sp. | reverse complement strand
TCGGCGTGCTGGGCCTGCTCGGCTTCCTGCTGACCTGGCAGGTCCTGCCGCTCACCGGCCTGGTGAACCCGACCTACCTGCCCCCGGCCTCGGCCGCGATCGCGGACCTGTTCCGCAACTTCGGGCTCGCCGCGTTCTGGGAGGCCGTCGGGGACACCATGTGGCAGTGGTTGCTGGGCATGCTGATCGCCGTCACGGCCGCCACCGTCCTGGGCTTCATCATCGGCTCCTCGACGTTCCTGCGCCGGTTCACCAACTCCACGATCGAGTTCATGCGCCCGGTGCCCTCGGTCGCGCTGATCCCCCTGGCGGTGCTGCTGTTCGGCATCGACATCGAGTCGGCCCTGCTGCTGATCGTCTACGCCTCCTTCTGGCAGGTCCTCATCCAGGTCCTCTACGGCGTGGCGGACGTGGACAACGTGGCCATGAACACGGCCCGGTCCTACGGGCTCGGCCCCGTCGCCCGGTTGCGGTACGTCATCTTCTCGACGACCCTGCCGTACCTGATGACGGGCATCCGCCTGGCCGCCGCCGTCGCGCTCATCCTGGCGATCACGGCCCAGCTGATCATCGGCACGCCGGGTCTCGGCGCGGAGATCGCCAAGGCCCAGTCCGGCGGCGCCTACTCGGCCATGTACGCGCTGATCCTGGCCACCGGTCTGCTGGGCGTGCTCATCAACCTCGTCATGCGCGTGATCGAGCGCCGCGTGCTGTCCTGGCATTCCTCGGTGCGTACGGAGGTCGTGAAGTGAGAACCGTCAAGTCCCTGGCGTACATCGTCGGCCTGCCGCTGATCCTGCTGGCCCTCTGGTACCTGGCGACCGCCTTCGGCGAACGCAACTTCTTCGTCCCGACGCCAGCCCTGCTGGCCGAGACCTTCGTGGAGACCTGGACGTGGGACCGGATGACGACGGACGTGTTCCCCTCCCTGAGCCGGTTGTTCGTGGGCATCGCCGGCTCGATCCTCATCGGCATCATCGGCGGCCTGCTGATCGGCTCGATCCGCTGGCTGCGCGCCCTGCTGGAGCCGACCCTGGAGTTCTTCCGGGCGATCCCGCCGACCGTGCTCATCCCCGTCCTGATGCTGCTGATCGGCATCGGGGACGACATGAAGGTCGCGGTGATCATCTCCGGGGCGGTCTGGCCGATCCTGCTGAACACGATCGAGGGCGTGCGGGCCATGGACGAGGTGCTCTCGGACACCACGCACACCTACGGCATCCGCGGCGTGAACCGGGTCCGCTACCTGATCCTGCCCTCGGCGATGCCGCAGATCATGGCCGGCATCCGCCAGTCGCTGTCCATCGCGCTGATCCTCATGGTGATCTCCGAGATGTTCGCCGCCTCGGCCGGCCTGGGCTTCACCATCGTGCAGTTCCAGCGGTCCTTCGCGATCCCGGAGATGTGGTCCGGCATCGTGCTGCTGGGCGTGATCGGCGTGCTGCTGTCCTTCGTGTTCCAGCTGGTCGAGCGGATCGTGCTGCGCTGGTACCACGGCCTGAGGGAGATCGAGAATGCAGCCTGATCCGCCCGACGGCCCGTCCCGCCCCGGCGCGGACCCCGCCGGTACCTCCGCTTCCGAACCGACTATCCCCACCCAGGAAGGGACCGAGGACATGACCCCGGACCAGATCTCCACCACCGGCACCGTCAGCTCGCAGGGCGGCGTGGCCGAGACCCCGGACGGCCTGCTGACGGTCGGCAAGACCCTGCCGGACGGCGAGGCCATGTTGGCCGTGCGGAACCTGAAGAAGGTGTACCACACCGACGGCGGGGACATCGAGGCCGTCCGCAACCTCACCTTCGACCTGCCCCAGGGACAGCTCGCCTGCCTCGTGGGTCCCTCCGGCTCGGGCAAGACCACGCTGCTGAAGTGCATCTCCGGGCTGCTGGCCCCCACCGCCGGCGAGGTCACCCTGCACGGCAAGAAGGTCACCGGCCCGCCGAAGTCCATGGCCGTGGTGTTCCAGGAGTATGGCCGCTCCCTGTTCCCCTGGATGCGGGTGCGGGACAACGTGGAACTGCCGCTGAAGAACCAGGGCGTGGACAAGGCCAAGCGGGACGAGCTGGTGGACAACGCGCTCGAGGCCGTGGGACTGGCCCACGTGCCGAAGTCCTACCCGTGGCAGCTCTCCGGCGGTATGCAGCAGCGCGTGGCCATCGCCCGCGCCGTGGCCTACCAGCCCGAGGTGCTGCTCATGGACGAGCCGTTCGCCGCCGTCGACGCCCAGACGCGCGCCGACCTCGAGGACCTGGTCCGCCGGGTCTGGAAGCAGCTGGGCGTGTCCGTCCTGTTCGTCACGCACGACATCGACGAGTCCGTCTACCTGGGGGAGCGGGTCATCATCCTCTCCTCCTCCCCGACCGTGATCCAGCAGGACGTGCTGATCGACCTTCCCGCCGAGCGCGACCAGCTCGAGACCCGCTCCTCGCAGCGTTTCGCGGAGCTGCGTCACCACGTCTACGAGCAGATCCAGCTGGCCAAGAAGGGGTTCCGGCCCGAGAACACCCTGGCCGCCGGGCAGGCCGCCGGGCACGGCCGGCACTGACCCATCCGGACGCTCGTCGCGAGCGTGCTGCCTGCCGCGAGGGCGGGCGCTGGGGTCGCCTCCGGGCGGCCCGGGCGCCCGCCCTCGTGGCGTGACCTCCCGGTGACCGGCGCCGCGTTGGTGCGGCCCGCCGTGATCGGCGCGCAATCGATGACCCGCTCGTGCGGCAGGGGCCGTCTGCGAGTGCCGTGACCCGTGGCCACGGCCGTACTCCCACGCCACCTGCACGAGAGGTGTCCCTCCCGCCTGGCCGGACCACAGGGCCGGACGCCGGGCACCTATACCCGGGCCAGCGGCGAAAGTCCCGCACGGATCCACTGGACGGACGAGGCCGTGTGGCGCACAACACGAGCTGGCATCGGTATAGTGCGGAAGTCAATACTCGATCGCCCTGACCACTCCTGACCTGGACGGATCGTCGGATCCGGGCGCCCGGTGAGTACCCGCGCCGGCGCGACCACGTAGTCCCTGCGCATCGGTCCGCGGGCAGTCCGCGAGACACCGGTAGCACCCGGGTGTACCACGGGGTGCGCTGAAACCCTACCGTTATTCAGGGAACTCCCAGGGCGCCGTATCCGCACCTACCCCGGCCGCCCTGCCGGGTCCCGATCCGTAGTGCACCAGGCCCGCCCCGGTCCACGCGGGCGCCCTGCAGTTCCGGGGCGCCCGGTGGACCGCGGCGTGCCACCGTCTCACGTCCGTCAGGGGGGCTTCGTGGCGATTCATGACACCGTCGGCTCGTCCGTACCGAACACGGCGAGCCGTTCGCCGCATCCTCAGGCGGCGCGGGTCGAGGAGGAGGAACAGCCGTGAGTATCGACAACCGCCATATCCGCGTCCTGCCGGACATCCCCGAACTCCTCCCGGATCCGGCCGGCCTGCGGCCCGCATCCACCGCGCCGGGAACCCGCACTGTGGGCGCCACCGGCCCGGGCGGCCCCGCCGCGCAGGGCCGTCCGGGCGGTGCCTCCTACGCCCACCACCCCGCGGCCGGGACACGCGGGAACCCCGCCGCGGCGGCCTTCGGCCGGGTCATCACCACGATGGTCACCCCCTTCGATGCCTCCGGCCGGGTCGACGAGGCGGCCGCGGAGCAACTGGTCGCGCAGCTGGTCCGCGACGGCTGGAACGACGCCGTCCTGGTCAACGGCTCCACCGGTGAGTCCACCGCCACCGACGACGCGGAGAAGCGGCGCATGATCGTCGCCGCGCGGCGGGCCGTGACCGGGACGGACCGGAAGGTCGTCGCCGGGGTCAGCGCCGGCAGCACGGCGCACAGCGTCAAGCTGGCCGTCGCCGCGCACGCTGCCGGCGCCGACGGCCTGCTGGTGTCCGCACCCTTCTACTCCAGCCCCAGTCAGCCCGGTCTGCTGGAGCACTTCCGGGCCGTCGCGGACGCCACTCCGCTGCCGGTGATGCTCTACGACGACCCCCGGCGCATCGGCGTGGCCATCGAACCGGACACGCTCCGCCAGGCCGCTGCCCACCCCCGCATCCTCGCCGTCAAGGATGCCAAGGGTGACCTGGGCGCAGCCTCCTCGGTCATGCGGGGCACGGGGCTGGCCTTCTACTCGGGCGACGACATGCTCAACCTGCCGTGGCTGTCCGTGGGGGCCACCGGCTTCGTGTCCGTGGCAGGGCACGTGGTGGGGGACCGGCTGCAGACGCTGCTGCGGCTGCACGACGAGGGCCGCAACGCCGACGCGCTGTCCGTGCACCGGGAACTGCTGCCGATCTTCGCCGGGATGTACCGGGCGCCGGCGGCGGCCTCGGCCAAGGCTGCCCTGCGGGCCCTGGGGATGCCCGGTGGCCCGGTCCGGTTGCCCCTGGTGGACCTCACGGAGGACCAGCAGCGCGAGATCCGGGTGGACCTGGTCTCCACCGTCACCGAGCTCGGGATGCCGATGGGCGGCCCGGCTCCGGACACCGCCCGGACCGTGCGGCGTCCGGCCGCCGACGCCCGCCGGCCCGTATCCCGGCCCGTATCCCGGCGCGTCGGCGCCGGCTGAGCTACGGGCGGCCCCGACCGGGTACGGCGCGGGACCATAATGGGGGCTGTGAGACATGACCGGGGGAGCCGTCCCAACGCGATCCGTCACGACGTGAGCCGTCACGACGCCGGGCGCGCCGGATGACGGCCGCCGACACCCCACGGGACAGCACCCTGGACCGGTTGATCCGGATCCTGGGCGCCTTCGACGCCGACCGGCCCACCCTGTCCATTGCGGCCCTCGCCCGCCGGGCGGAGATCCCGCTGCCCACCGCGTACCGGTGGGTGGACCGGCTCACCGCGGCGGGGCTGCTGGAGCGCTCGGAGAGCGGCGCCGTCGGGCCCGGGATGAGGCTGTGGGAGCTGGCCTCCCGCTCCTCGCCCGGCACCTCGCTGCGGCGGGCGGCCATGCCGTA
>DATBUG010000360.1:0-3518 GCA_036516315.1 Citricoccus sp. | reverse complement strand
GGCCCTCTGCACAGGGGACCGGGGCCTTCGCCGTCCGGGAGGGCGCGCTCGGCTCAGAAGCGGTCCGTGCCGCCCTCGGAGGACTGGGAGGTGCCGGAGGACTCCCCGCCGCCCTGGCCGGAGCCTGCGGAGCCGCCGTCCTTGACCTCGGTGTCGTAGGAGGTGCCGGCGGAGGCGTGCTTGCCCGTGGACTGCTGGGAGGCGGTGGACGCCTTGTCGGCGAGGTTCTGGGTCGCGGTGGACGCCTTGTCCGCGGCCGCATGGGCCGCCGCGCTGGTCTTGTCGGCCATCCCGGGAGCACGGTCGCGCATCGAGTCCGCGGCCTTGTCAGCCAGGCCGGAGGCCTTCTCGGCCACGCCGGGCGCCTTGTCCTTCACGGTGGAGGCCGCCTTCTGCACCTGCTGCTGGGTCTTCGGGTCGTTCCAGAGCTTCTGGGCGTTCTTGGCGAACTTGTCGAGGTTCTGCCGGCCCTCTCGGCTGCCCAGCAGATAGCCGATCGCCGCGCCGACGCCCAGGGTGATGATTCGCTTCATGGTGTCTCCTTCGTGGCGGGTCCCGCCGGTTGGGTGATGCTCTGAGTCTTCCGTCGCACCGCCGGGCGGTCAAACACTTCCCAGCTGGCTCCCAGACTCCGCGCTCCGCCAACGGGCGTGATACCCCGCGGAGACGACGACGGCCGGCGCCCCGATTTGTATCGGTGGCACCGGCCGTCCGGCCCCGGCCCGGCCCGAAGGACGGGCGGGGAGGGGGCACGGAAGGGGTGGAGCGTCAGTCGCGCGGACCGGCGACGGCGGCGACGGCCTCGGCCACGCGGACGGAGACCTCCGGGTCGAAGACCGAGGGGATGATGAACCCGGGGTTGAGCTCCTCCTCGGTGATGCAGGAGGCGATGGCCTCGGCGGCCGCGACCAGCATCTGGTCGGTGATGTCCGAGGCACCGGCGTCCAGCAGCCCCCGGAAGAACCCGGGGAAGGCCAGCACGTTGTTGATCTGGTTGGGGAAGTCCGAGCGCCCCGTGGCCACGACGGCGGCGTGCTTCGAGGCCGCGGCCGGATCCACCTCGGGGTCGGGGTTGGACATGGCGAAGACCATGGCGCCCTCGTTCATGGCGGCGATGTCCGCCTCGTCCAGCAGGTTCGGGGCGGAGACGCCGATGAACACGTCGGCACCCACCACGGCCTCCTTGAGGGAGCCGGAGACCGCGTCCGCGTTGGTGTTGTCGGCCAGCCACTGGCGGTTGGCGTCCGCGTGCGACGAGCCGCGCTCGATGACACCGGACCGGCCGGCGGCCACGATGTGCCGGGCTCCCGAGGCCATCAGCAACCGGATGATGGCGGTGCCGGCGGCGCCGACGCCGGAGACGACGATGCGCACGTCCTCGATCTTCTTGCCGGTCAGCTTCAGTGCGTTGGTCAGGGCCGCCTGCACGACGATGGCGGTGCCGTGCTGGTCGTCGTGGAAGACCGGGATGTCCAGTTCCTCGCGCAGCCGGGCCTCGATCTCGAAGCAGCGCGGGGCGGAGATGTCCTCGAGGTTGATGCCCCCGTAGGCCGGGGCGATGGCCTTGACCACCGCGATGATCTCCTCGGTGTCCGTGGTGTCCAGGGCCACCGGCCAGGCGTCCACGCCAGCGAACTGCTTGAACAGGGCGGCCTTGCCCTCCATCACCGGCATCGCGGCCTCCGGGCCGATGTCCCCCAGGCCCAGCACGGCCGTGCCGTCCGTGACCACGGCGACCGTGTTCTTCTTGACGGTGTACTGCCGGGCCAGGTCCTTGTCCTTCGCGATGGCCTGGCACACGCGGGCCACCCCCGGGGTGTAGGCCCGGGACAGGTCGTCGCGGGTGCGCAGCGGCACCCGCAGGGTGGTCTCGATCTTGCCGCCCTCGTGCAGCTGGAAGGTCTGATCGGCCAGCTCCAGGACCTCGGTGCCCGCCAGCCCGTCCAGGGCGGCCTTGACGCGCTCGGCGTGGCCGGCGTCGATGGTGTTGCAGCTGACGGCCACGACCATGTGCTCGTGGTGGGACTCGACCACGTCGAGGCCGGTGATGGCGGCGCCGGAGGCGGCCACCGCTGCGGTGAGATCGGAGGTTGCGGTGAAGGAGGCGGGGGTCTTGACCTGCAGGGTGATGGAATATCCGGGGCTGGGCGCTGCCATGGGGAGCTCCTTCGTAGGGGAGGGCCGAATGGTCGTCTGCACCGCGGAGCCGGGCCGACGGATCAGTCCTGATCGGGGCCGAGTCTATCGGCGGGGAAGGCTACTGCTCAGTCGTATGTCTCCCGGCGGCCGGCCTAGAAACCCTTGAGGATCACGTTCCAGTAATCACGGGGCAGCACCTCGAGGTCGAAGAACCACAGCGCGCGGCTCGGGGCCAACAGGGGGAGTCCGGGGATGCTGGGGGCGAGTTCGTTGTGGCGGTCATACTCCGGGAACACCGCCTTGCCCCGGCGCACCGTCACGGGGGTCACCGTGTACCCGTCGTAGCGGGAGGGCAGCTCCCGTCCGGCACGGGCGGCCAGGAGGTTCTCGGCCAGGACCTTCACCTGGTGGCGCAGCCCGCCGCCGGAGGGCGTGGTGCCGAGGGCGGCGGCGTCCCCGCAGGACCACACGTCCGGCACCCGGCGGTGACGCAGGGTCTGGGGATCGACGTCGGCGTAACCGGTCCAGTCACCGTCCGGGCCGGATCCCGTGGGGCCGGGGCCCTCGACGCCCAGTCCCGCGGCTGCGATCCAGGACGGTGCGCGGTGGACAGGGGAGTGGTGCAGCATGTCGTAGGACAGCTCACGGTCGGTTCCTCCGGCCGTGACCCGCAGCCGGCGTGCCACGGGGTCCACGGACCGCGCGTGGGCCTGCGTCAGGACGGTGATCCCGTACCGGTCGAGCCAGGGCTGCAGGGCACGGTCCACGTCCGGCTGGCCGAACACCGTGGCCGTGGGGGTGACCAGGGTGACCTCGAGGTCCGCCAGCACGCCCTGGCGCTGCCAGTAGTCGCAGGCGAGGTAGAGGATCTTCTGCCCGATCTGGGGCGTGGGCGCCGGGCCGTCGGGGATGGTGAACACCGCCCGGCCCGCGCGCAGGCCGCGCACCAGCTCCCAGGTCTTCGGCGCCAGGTCCACGGTGTAGTTGGTCGAGGCGTGGGGCCCTTCCATCGCCTCGGCGCTGCCGGGCACGTGCTCCCAATCCGGGGCGGACCCGGGGCAGAGCACGACGTCCCGGTAGTTCACGCGTCCGCCGGAAGACAGCCTCGCGGTGCGCCCGGCGGGGTCCAGGGCCTCCACGTGCTCCCGGATCCACCGCACGCCGCGGGGCATCACCCGGTGCTGGTCCCGGGACATCTGCTCGGTGGTCTTCAATCCGGCCCCCACGTAGGAGAGCATGGGCCGGTAGTGGTGCGTGGACTTCGGCTCCACGATGACCACGTCCGTGATCCCCCGCCGGCGCAGGCGGGCGGCGAGGGAGATCCCGGCGTTGCCGCCGCCGATCACGAGGACGTCGGTGGTGTGTTCCGAGGGCGCGGG
>DATBUG010000359.1:0-13673 GCA_036516315.1 Citricoccus sp. | reverse complement strand
CGGCGGCGGGCGGTACGGGGGCCGGGCGGGGAGTGGGGGCGGGCGTGGGCCGCCGTTCCGGGGCCGGGGCCTCGGCCCCGCGGTCCACCGGCGCGGAGGGCGCGACGTCGGCCGAACCCGTGCTGGTGGGCCCGGACCCGGCGTCCTGGGCGTGCTCGGCACCGCCCGTGCGGTCCGAGACGGCCTCGATGCCGAGCTTGCCCGGCCGCAGGGCGCCGTCCTCGACGAACGTCACCCGGACCGGGCCGTGCAGGGTGTACCCCTGGTCCTGGGCATGGCGGATGACCTCGTCGCACAGTTCCTCGGCGAGGGTGGATCCCCACTTGCGGGCCAGCTCGAAGTCCGGGGTGGAGAAGGACACGGTGAAGACATTGGGCGCGAAGGTGCGGCCCTCGGAGAGCGCCATGGCCTCGTCGTCCATGGCCAGTCTCAGGGCATTGGCGATCTCGACCGGTTTCACCGCGCGGGCGCCACCGGCCGAGAAGGCCGACTGCACGGCCTTCTCCAGACCGCGCTCGAGGTTGTCCAGAAGACCCACGAGGGGTACTCCTTTCCGCAGATGTCTGTGTCGATAGTACGCGGCCGGGGTGAGGGAACCGTGAGATCCGGGGTGCCCGGGCATTGCAATGTGATTGCGATCGGGACGCCCGGGGAGAGGAACATGTCCTGTCAGCCGGGCAATGGGTGTGCGCCGCGGTGCCGGGGCCGGGGCCGCGGCGGCGCGTGTCCCGGACGGCCCGGGCCCCGATTTGGGATTCTGGAGAAGTTGTGGCTAAGATAGATCCCGCTGCTCTGACCGGTACGAAGGAATCCGTAAGGCCTTTCGACCGGGAGGACAGACCAGCAATCTCGCGCGAGTGGCGGAATTGGCAGACGCGCTGGCTTCAGGTGCCAGTGTCCTTACGGACGTGGGGGTTCAAGTCCCCCCTCGCGCACGCGAGATCTGCACGCAGATCGCACAGGGCCCCGGCCGGATGATTCCGGCCGGGGCCCTGTGGCGTTCCCGGGGACTGGTCAGCCCCGGGGGATGAAGCGCCCGCGGACGGCCCGGGCCACGACCGCCTCGAGCAGCCGCAGGCCCGCGACCATGTCCTCGTCGCTGGTGTACTCCCGCTCGTTGTGGGAGATCCCCTCGGCGCTGGGGACGAAGAGCATGATGGTGGGGACCAGGTCCTTGAGGTTCGTGGAGTCGTGGCCGGCCAGGGTGCGGACCACACGGTGGGTCAGGCCCAGTTCCTCGGCGCACTCGCGGGCCAGGTCCATGCCGGCCCGGTCGTAGGCCTTGGCGTCCCAGAGGTGCTCGGCGCCGCGGACGATCTCCACGGATTCGCGGGCGGCGATCGCCTCGATGCGGCGCCGCAGCTCCGCGTCCGCCGCGGCGAGCCGCTGGGGGTCCGTGCTGCGCAGGTCCATCAGCAGCTCCACCCGGTTGGCCACCACCACGGGGGAGTTGGGGTACACGGTGAACTCGCCGCACGAGGTGATGACCATCCCGTCCTCGTCCGTGAACTGTTCGGCGACCTCCCGGGCGGCCACGACCATGGAGGACGCGGCGAACAAGGCGTCCCGGCGGTCCGCGATCACCGTGGCCCCGGTGTGTGCCTGCTCGCCGTGGACGGTGTACTCGTACTTGTTGGCGCCCCAGGTGGACTCCACCAGGCCGATGGTGGCCCCGGCGTCCTCGAGCGAGCGGCCCTGTTCGATGTGGATCTCCACGTAGGCCGCGAGGTCGAGGGAGGCCTCGCCGATGGTCCGCAGGGACTGCAGCGCCTCGCGGACCGTCACGCCGTCCGGGTCGCGGGTCGTCAGCGCCTGCTCGGCGTCGAGCTTGCCGGTGAACACGGAGCTGCCCATCATGGACGGCTTGAAGCGGCAGCCCTCCTCGTTGAACCAGTTGACGACCGCGATGTTGAACTGGGCCTCGTCCTCCGGCAGGGCGTCGCGGACCGCCGCCGCGGCATGGGCCGCCGCGAGGACCCCGTAGGCCCCGTCGAAGCGGCCGCCGAAGGGCTGGGAGTCCAGGTGGGAGCCGATCGCGATGTACGGGGCGCCCGGCACGAGCTCGAGCAGGGCGAACTGGTTGCCGATCCGGTCGTAGCGCACCTCGAAGCCCCGGGCCTCGCACAGCCCACGGAACCAGTTGCGGGTCTGGCCGTCGGCCAGGGTGCCCGCCTGGCGGTCCACCCCGCCTCCCGCGGTGGCGCCATGGGTGCTCATGGAGGCGAAGTCGGCGAGGAAGGCGGTGGCGTCGATGGACACGGCGTTGAGGGTCACAGCGGGTCTCCGGGTTCTGTTCGGTGGTGGGGTGGTCGGTCGTCGGTGGTCAGCGCCGGTAGGTGCAGGAACCGCCCACGAAGGTGGCCAGGACGTCCAGGTCGTTGAGGTCCCCGGCCTCCAGGGGGCAGCCGCTGAGGACGGCGGCGTCGGCGAACTTGGCGCGGGCCAGGGTGCCGCGGGTGGCGGACTGGCCGTTGGCCGCGGCCGACCACTGCGTGTAGGAGCGCAGGGCCTGCTCTGGGGTGAGCCCCTCCTGCGCCCCGATGAGGGCACCGGTGTCGCTCCGGCGGTCGACGGCGGACTGCATGCCGCGCAGCATGTCGTTGTCCGCCACGGGCAGGTCGCTGGACCCGGCGAGGACGACACCGGCCTCCACCAGCGTGCGGCCCCGGTAGATCCAGTCCCGGCGGTGCTCGTCCAGGCGGTCGGCCATCTGGTCCCCGATGGGCTGCAGGAACCCCGCCTGGGGGGTCACGGCCACACCCAGCCGGCCCGCGCGGACCACCTGGTCCGGGCGGGAGACCCCGAAGTGTTCGATCCGGTTGGGCGCCCCGTGGCGGCCGAAGCTGTCCTGGCAGTCCTCGATCAGGTCCAGGGCCAGGTCGATCGCCGCATCGCCGATGGCGTGCAGCGCGATGGGCCAGCCGCCCCGGTACACCGCCTTCACCCGTTCGCGGTACTGCTCCGGGGTGTCCAGCAGATAACCGGTGTTGCCGTGGTGGCCACAGAAGGACTCCGTCACCGCGGCCGTGCGGCCGAGCAGGGACCCGTCGAGGAAGACCTTGACGTGGCCGAAGCGGACGCGGTCCGTGCCGAAGCCGAAGCGCTCGCCGAGGCCCAGCCCCAGGGCGGTGCCCACGCCGTGGAAGTCCTGTGCGTGGCCGTCCACGGTGGACAGGGAGTCCAGGGCTGGCATGAGCTGGGCGCGGGCGTGCAGCCGCCCGGTCTCCGCGGCCAGCTGGTAGGCGGCCACCTCCGTGGGGCTGTGGCCGATCCAGCCGCCACCGACACCGGCCTCGGTGAAGCTGGTGATGCCGCGCGCGGCGTAGCGACGCGTGGCCGCGTCCAGGGCGTCGGCGATCTCCTCGGCCGCATAGGGCAGCAGGCGCCGCTGCAGCAGGCTCTGCGCGGTCTCCTCCAGCACGCCGGAGGGCCGGCCGGCGGCATCGCGCACCACGGCCCCGCCCGTCGGGTCGGTGAACCCGGGTTCCAGCGCGCCCAGCGCGCGCAGCGTCGCCGTGTTGGTGATCGCCGAGTGCCCCGAGGTGTGCCGGAGATAGAGCGGCCGGTCCCCGGTGATCGCGTCCAGTCGGTCGATGCTGGGGTACTGGCCGCCGTGGTCCTTGTCATTGAACCCGGTCCCGTGGATCCAGGCGTCCGGCTGGCCCTCGAGACGCCGTACCTCCGCCTCGAGCATCGCGTACAGCTCCTCCAGCCCGCGGGCGCGGTCCAGCGGGACGGCCTGCAGGCCCAGCCCCCACCAGGTGGTGTGGCAGTGCGCGTCGTTGAAGCCGGGCACGATCGTGGCGCCCTCGAAGCGCTCGGTGCTGCGGGCCGTCATGCCCGCCAGCTCCTCGTCGAACCCGACGACCATCCCGCCGATGACCCCCATGCGCCGGGCCCGGGGCCGCTGCGGGTCGAGGGTGAGGATGGCCTCCGCCTCGAACAGCTGGTCCAGCATCATGACCGCGCTCCGGCGAACGCGGACGCTGCAGTACCGGCGGTGCCGGCAGGGGTGACGGTGCCGGCGGCCTCGGCCGCGTTGGCGGTGCTGGCCGGCATGGTCTCCCGGTCCACCACGAGGTGGACCAGGGCCGCCGTGCCGCTGGCCAGGGCGCGCTCGACGGCGCCCCGGACGCCGTCGGTGGTCTCCACCCTCTCGCCGAAGCCGCCGAACGAGCGCATAAACGCCCCGAAGTCCGGGTTCACCAGGTCCGTCCCGGAGACCCGGCCGGGGTACTCCCGTTGCTGGTGGGTCACGATGGTCCCGTACCGGCCGTTGTCCACCACGATGACGACCGGCGCCGCGCCCTCGGCGATCGCCACGGACAGCTCCTGGCCGTTCATCAGGAAGTCCCCGTCCCCGCAGATCGCGACGACGGTGCGGTCCGGGTGCACCAGGCTCGCGGCGACGGCGGCCGGCACGGCCAGCCCCATGGCCCCGTTCCGCGCCCCGACCAGGCTGTTGGGCGCCTCGTGCACCAGGTGCCGGTGGCCCCACAGGGTGGCGTTGCCCGCCCCGTAGGTGCACACGCGGTCGGCTGGCAGCAGCTCGGCGAGGACCTCGAAGGCCACCCCGAGGTCTACACCCTGCGCCGGGTGCTCGGGGCCGGTTCGGCGGAAGCGGCGCTGGTCCTCGGCCAACAGCCGCATCCACTCGTCGCCGCGCGCGCCGCGGAGCCGGTCCGCGCCGAGCCGGCGCAGGGCGTCCACGGCCGTGGCGGGGCCGGCCACCACGAGCTCGTCGACCCGGCCGTGGTGCATCAGGGCCTGCGGGTCCGGCATGGCCACCACCGTGGTGGGCTCGAACCCGGCCGTGTAACCCTCGCTGAGGACGTCGCTGCGGCCGCAGCCGACGAAGACCAGCAGGTCCGCCTCGGACAACCGGGAGGCCAGGGTGTCCGCCCGGCCGTACCCGAGCCAGCCGGCGTACGCGGGCGAGGAGTTGGGCACGGCGTCATAGGCCCGCCAGTCAGCCGCGACGGGGAGGCCGGCGGCCTCGGCCAGCGCTGCGAGCTCCGCCCCGGTCGAACCGTGCCAGCCGTCCCCGCCGGCGACGAGCAGGGGGCGCCGGGCTGCGGCGATCAGCCGGCCGATCCGCTCGAGCTGGTCGGCGTCGACGGACGGCCGGGCCACGGGCCGGGGGGCCGGCGTCGGGGCCTCGGTCAGCTGGATCAGGACGTCCTCCGGCAGGCCCACGACCACCGGGCCCGGGCGTCCCGAGGCGGCCAAGTGCATGGCCTGGGCGACCACCTCCCCGGCGCGCTCGGCGACCTCCACGGTCAGCACGCCCTTGGCGGTGGTGCCGAACCAGCCGTCCAGGCTGAACTCCTGGAAGGACTCCTGGCCGCGGTCCCGGTGCGGGATCAGCCCCACCATCAGCACCATGGCCGTGGCGTCCTGCCAGGCCGTGTGGACCGCGATCATCGCGTTGGCGGCCCCGGGCCCGCGGGTGACCATGGCGATGCCGGGACGGCCGGTCAACCGGCCCTCGGCCAGGGCCATGAAGCCGGCCCCGCCCTCCTGGCGGCAGACCACGGTGCGGATGGCCGCATCGTGCAGGCCGTCGAGGACGTCCAGGTAGCTTTCACCCGGGACGACGTAGACACGTTCCACGCCGTGTGCGGCGAGGGTGTCCACGATCAGGTGGCCGGCTGAGCGTGACACGGGAGGGGCTCCTTGGGGTCGAGGGTTCTGGGGGGCGTCCGGACGCTGGCGGGGTTCAGTGCTTGAACCCGGGCAGGTTCACGCTCATCCGCGGGGAGACCAGCGCCGAGAAGGCGGTGAACAGGGACAGGAAGGCGAGCATCGCGGCCGCGGGCCACCAGTGGTTCGCCGCGGTGGCCACCAGGGCGGTCGCGATCACCGGGATGAACCCGGAGACCATGCCGGCGATGTTCTGGGCCAGCCCCACGCCGGTGTAGCGGTACTTGGCCGGGAAGAGGCCGGTGAGGATGGTGCCGGAGGCCGCGTAGGGGACGGACAGGGTGGCCACGGCGATCGTCATCCCCAGCACGACGACCACGGGGTTGCCGCTCTCGATCATCAGGAAGCTGGGCCAGGCGAGCACGGCGGAGGCGAGGCCGCCCCACAGGATGACCTTGCTGGCGCCGAACCGGGCACCGGCCCGGCCGGCCAGGATGAGCACGGGGATCTCGACGGCGGCGGCCACCAGGCCCCCGAGGAGCATGACCGTGCGGTCGTACTCCAGGATGTTCACGCCGTACCAGACCACGAACGCGGTCACCAGGTAGAAGCCGCCGATGCCCAGCAGCCCGGCGGCCATGCCGACCAGGATGTGGCGCCAGTAGCCGCCGAGGGTCTCCCGCACGGGGCTCTGGGCGGTCTCGCCCTTCTCCATGAGCTCTTCGAAGACCGGGGACTCCTCGAGCCGGCTGCGGATGTACAGCGCCACCAGGAGCATCGGGATGGCGGCCAGGAACGGCA
Source organism: Citricoccus sp. (assembly GCA_036516315.1). Taxonomy (GTDB): domain Bacteria; phylum Actinomycetota; class Actinomycetes; order Actinomycetales; family Micrococcaceae; genus Citricoccus. The sequence continues at coordinate 7,229 of DATBUG010000359.1, read as the reverse complement.
GGCGCCAGCCCCAGGCGTCGAAGGACTCCTGGGTCATCCACAGGGCCAGTAGGTAGAAGCCGCCGGAGGAGAGGATCGTGCCGATCGGGGAGCCGATCTGGGGGATCGCGGCGTAGATGGCGCGCTTCTCCAGCGGGGAGTTCTCCACCACGATGGTCATGGCCCCGGACCACTCGCCGCCCACGAACAGGCCCTGGCCGATGCGCAGCAGGACCAGCAGCAGGGGGGCCGCCAGGCCGATCGCGGCGTACGTGGGCAGCATGCCGATCAGGCCGGTCACCAGGCCGATGCCCACGATGGTGATCATCAGGACCTTGCGCCGCCCGATCCGGTCGCCCAGGTGGCCGAAGACCAGCCCGCCCAGCGGGCGGGCCGCCAGGCCCACGCCGAAGGTCGCGAAGGAGGACAGGGCGGCCGCCGTCGCGTTGTCCGTGGCGAAGAACTGGACGTTGAAGACGATGGCCGCCGCGGCACTGAACAGGAAGAAGTCGTACCACTCCAGGGCGGTGCCGATCAGGGCGCCCAGGGCGACCCGGTTGGCCTCCCGGGTGGTGAGCTGGCGGGCCGCACCGAACTCGATGCTGGCGGTGGACTGGGGGCCGGCATCGGGAGCGATGCCGGTGGTGGTCTGCTGGTGCATGGCGACCCTTCCGGGGTGTGTGCTGGATCACGAGTGGCTGTCCTCCAGTGTGCGGGGTGATGTGCCCATTGCGAGGCGGCATCTGCCCCCGGAATCCGGGCCAGGATTGGGCATGTGCACATACACTGAGGTCATGAGCTTGTCCCCCATGTCCTCGCGTCCGCTGCCGGGGGACCGGGACCGGTGGCTGCGCCTGCTGGACAGCATCGACATGCTGGCCCTGACCCGGCGGTTCCTGGACGCGGTCCGGCAGGCCCCGGACTACGATGAGCCGCCGCTGCCGTGGTCCCGGATCGCCGAGGACGCCGAACAGTCCTTCGTGGCCCTGGTCTCGGCGCTGCGCGAACCGGACCAGCCGACCCTCGAGGCGATCGCGGCCCACGTGGGCGTCACCCGGGCCCGGGCCGGGATCCCGCTGACCAGCCTGATGACCGCGATCCGCCTGGACTTCACGCTCCTGTGGGAGGAGCTGATCTCCCTCGGGGACACCGGGGACATGGGCATCCTGCTGCGCCACGCGGCCCTGGTGTCCGAGACGGTGGAGACCTACGTCCAGCAGACGCAGCACGCCTACCTGCTCGAGGAGCGGCGGATGGCGGAGGAGGTGGACGCCGAGCGCCGCGGCCTGCTCACCGAGCTGCTGGCCGGGACCACGCTGACCCCGGCCCGGCTGGAGCAGATCGCCGAGCGGCTCGGCGTCGGCGCGGACTGGGCGTACTCCGTCTACGCGGGCCTGGAACCGGTGCTGCAGCCGTTACGGGTCGAGGCTGTGGCGCTGGAGCGCCAGGGAACCCCGGTGCTGCACACCTACACGGGCAGCGGCCTGGTGATCATCGTCCCGCACCCGCCGCGGGCTGGCCGGGTGCGCCTGGACCGGATGGACGAGCTGGCCGTGGGGGCCGTCCGGGAGGTGCCGGGGCTGGCCGGGGTGACCCGGGCGGCGCCGCTGGCGGTCGAACTGGCCGAGGTCCTCGAACCGGGGGAGACGGGGTGCATGACGGCCACCCGCGGCTGGGCGCGGGTCCTGCGCCGGCGGTGGTGGGGCACCTCGTTGCACGAGGTGGTGGACCTGTCCCCGCAGCTGGCCGGCTGCGGTCCGGTGGAACGGGCCTCCGTCGAGGAGGCCGTGCGCAGCTACCTCCGGACCGGGAACATCGCCGAGACCGCCCGCGAGCTGTTCTGCCACCGCAACACGGTGACGAACCGGCTGCGCCGCTTCCACGAGCTCACCGGGATCGACCTGACCGTGCCCGCCCAGGCGGCCCGCGCCGTCGTCGCCTTCGCCTGAGCGTGACCCCGGGCCGGCCGTCCGCTCAGACGTCCCGGCGGGTCCGCTTCACCACGGCCGAGCGCACGCTCAGGGCCACCAGCAGCAGGAGGAGTCCGTAGATCCCCCAGGTGATCGGGCTGGCCACGAGGATCGAGGGATCGCCCGCGGAGGAGAGCAGGGCGTCGCGGATGGAGGTCTCGGCGAGCGGTCCCAGGACCATGCCGATCATCAACGGTGCCAGCGGGTAGCCGTACCGGCGCATCAGGAAGGCCACCAACCCGATGCCCAGCAACAGCAGCAGGTCGAAGACCCGCCCGGAGGTCGCGTAGACGCCCAGGCCGCACAGCATGGCGATCCCGGCGTACAGGTAGGGCTGGGGGATCAGCAGCAGCTTGGCCCACAGCTGGGCGAAGGGCAGGTTGATGATCAGCAGCACCACCATGGCCAGGAAGAAGCTGGCCAGCAGCGCCCAGACCAGGTCCGGGTTGCGGTCGAACAGCAGCGGCCCGGGCTGCAGGCCGTACTGGCGGAAGGCGGCCAGCATGATCGCGGCCGTGGCGGACACCGGCAGCCCGAGCGCCAGCAGGGCGCCCATCGCCATGCCGGTCGTTGAGTTCCCCGCCGCCTCCGGGGCCGCGAGGCCGCGGATCGCCCCCTTGCCGAACATGGGCCGGCGGCGGCGCCGGTCCAGGCGGCGTTCGACGTCGTAGGCCAGGAAGGTGGGCACCTCGGAGCCGCCGACCGGGATCACGCCGAACGGCAGGCCGATCGCCGTGCCGCGGGCCCAGGCGGGGGCGGCCTCGCGGACCTCGGACCACGACAACCACGGGCGTCCGGCGGAGCGCGTCTTCAGGTCCTGGCGCTCGCGGCGCACCCGGGAGGCGACGTAGAACACCTCGCCCAGGGCCAGGACCGCCACCGTCACGGTCACCAGCGAGATGCCGTCGAACAGCTGCGGGGCCCCGAGCGTGAAGCGCTCGGTGCCGGTCACGGCGTCGATGCCGACCGTGGAGATGCCCAGGCCCAGCACGAGGGAGGCCAACCCCTTCGGCACCGAGTCCGCCACCACCGAGGAGGTGGCGATGAAGGCGAACAGGGCCAGGGCGAAGTACTCCGCGGGGCCGAAGTAGGTGGAGAGCTCGGCGAGCACCGGGGCGAAGAACACCACGATCACCGAGGCGATGAACCCACCGATGAAGGCGCCGATGGCGGCGGTCGCCAGTGCCTGCGGAGCCCTGCCGGACATCGCCATCCGATGGCCCTCGAACGTGGAGGCGATCGCCGAGGCCTGCCCGGGGGTGTTCATCAGGATGGCCATGGTCGAGTCCCCGAACAGGCCGCCGAAGTAGACGCCCGCGAACAGGATGAAGGCCGCGGTCGGGTCCAGGGCGAAGGTCATCGGCAGCAACAGCGCCACGGCCATCGAGGAACCCAGGCCCGGCATGACCCCGACGGCGGTGCCGAGCAGGCAGCCGACCACGACCCACAACAGGTTCATCGGCGTCAGGGCCCCGGCGAAGCCCTCCATCAGCAGCGAGAACGAGTCCATCTCAGAAGCCACCCCCCAGCAGGCCGGAGGGCAGGTTCAGGCCCAGGGCGACGTCGAAGGCGAGGTAGGCCACGGACCCCATGAACAGGGCCACCAGCACGTCGAAGACCGGCCGCCGGGAGCCGAAGCCGTGGGCCACGCACCAGAACAGCAGGGCCGAGCCCAGGATCCAGCCCAGCCACGGCAGCAGGACGGCGAAGGCCGCGAAGCCCAGCACCGTCCACCCCAGCGAGGCGACGTCCGAGTGGAACCGCGTGGTCTCACCGTCCCGGCCGGGCACCGGCTCCGGGTGGCGCAGGAGCCCGACGGCGATCACGGCGGCGAGCACGAGCCCGGCCGTGCCGATCAGGGCAGGGAAGAACCCCGGGCCGGGGAAGTCCGCGTCCTCGACGTCCAGGGTCATGGATCCGATGATGAGGTAGAGGCTGAAGGCGACCAGCACCAGGGGCATGACCAGCCCGGAGCGGCCCGCCCAGAAGCCACCGGGCGTGGCCGGGGCCGTCCTCGCCGGGGGGCCGGATGTGGTCTGTGGTGCGCTCACTGGCCCATCTCCTCGAACAGGGTGGCGATCCGGTCGGTCTCGTCCTGGATGTACCGCTCGAACTCCTCGTCCTGCAGCGGTGACTCGCGCCAGTAGTTGCGTTCCACGGTGGCCTGCCACTCCGGGGTCCGCACCGCCTCGGCGACCAGCTCCTGCAGGGCGTCGACCTCCTCCGGGGTGGCCGAGGGCGGGGCGAAGAGGGCGCGCCAGTTGGTGATGGTCACGTCATAGCCCTGCTCCACCAGGGTGGGGATGTCCTCCGAGCCCGGAAGCCGCTCCTCCGCGGCCACGCCCAGGACCTTCAACCGCCCGGACTCCACCTGGGGGTACATGTCCGCGAACCCGCCGGCGGAGGCTGCCGCGGTCCCGTTCAGCAGGGCCTGGATGGCCTCCCCGCCGCCGTCGGAGGGGATGTAGGTGGTCTCGCCGGGGTCGAGGCCGGCGGCCAGGGCGATCTCCGTCATCACCAACTGGTCGAAGGATCCCCCACCGGTCCACGGCAGTCCGCGGGGGTCCTGGCGCCAGGCCTCGATGAGTTCCTCCATCGAGTCGTACGGGGAGTCGGCCGGCACCACCACGATGTCGTACTCCTCCAGCACCTTCGCGACCGGGGTGACGTCCTGGATCCTCGAGGCGGTGCCGAACTGGATCTGGGCGGCGATCTGCCCGCTGCCGCCCACCATGAGGTTGTTCGGTTCGGGCTGCTGGGACAGCACCCCCACGCCGATGGTGCCGCCCGCGCCGGGGACGTTGACCACCTGGACGTTGTTGACCAGGCCGTTGGTGCGCATGGCCTGCTGCAGTTCACGCTGGAAGGTGTCCCAGCCGCCGCCGGCCGCCGCGGGGGCGATCAGGGTGAGGTTGTTGCGCACGTCCGTGCCGCCGGAGGCGGCCTGGATGGAGAAGAACGAGGCCACCCCGATCACGACGGCGGCGATCACGGCGAAGACGGCCCGCCCCACCGTGCCCCGGCGGGAGGGCGGTCGGTCGCTGGGCTGCTGGCTCGTCACGGCTGGAACCTCGGTGGCGGGGGGACGGGGACGCACAGGCTCCCCGGGCGGACGCCGCCGGGGTGCCGTGGCAGTGATCCAGCCCACCATGACGGGGGACTAAGATGCAAGTCACAGCGCGTCAGGACGCCCCCGGCCGAGGCCGGTCCGGGGGTTCTGCGTGAGCACAGACCACTGCCGAGAGACAGGAGCCGACCGGATGACCGTCCTGGTGGCCGGAACCGAGACCGACGAGGGCCGCGCGGCACACCGCTACGCCCTGCAGGAGGCCGCCCGGCGGAACGAGGAGCTGCTGTACTTCCTGCTCTCCGGGGACCGTCCGGACCGCTCTCTGGCGGAGGCCGCCGGCGTGGCCGAGTCCTACGCGGTCGCCGACGCGCGCGGCCGGGACGCCGTCGGGGACCTGCTGGACACGGCCGAGCGGCTGGGGGTCTCCGCCATCGTGGTCGGGGTGCGCCACCGCTCTCCCGTGGGCAAGCTGCTGCTGGGTTCGGCCGCGCAGCAGATCATCCTGGAGGCCGCCGCACCGGTGATCTGCGTCAAGCCCTGATCCCGGCGCCCTGGCCCCGCCGGCTGGCCCTGCTCAGTCCCGGGGCCGGGGCATGGGCCGGGCGAACCGGTCCAGGAACGGCCCGTTGCGGCTGCGGTGCTCGTTCCAGTGCAGCCTGACGGCCTGGTCGTAGAAGCCCACGAGGGACTCGGTGGCGGCCCGCCAGGAGTGCCGTTCGGCCTCCTCGCGGGCGGCCCGGCCCATCCGCTCCCGCAGCCCGGGGTCCGTCAGCAGCCGGCCGAGCCGGTCCGCCCACGCCTCGGCGTCCCCCGGCTCGGCCAGGAAACCGGTCCGGCCGTCGTCGATGACGAAGGGGATGCCACCGGCCCGCGCGCCCACCACGGGCACGCCGGAGGCCATGGACTCCAGGGCCACCAGGCCGAGCGTCTCCGTCGTCGAGGGGAAGGCGAAGGCGTCCGCGCTCGCGTAGGCCTGGGCCAGTTCGGGGCCGGACATGTACCCGGTGAACACGGTCCACGCCGGGTCGAAGCGACGCTGCAGCTCCGCCACGTGCGGGCCGGAGCCGACCATGGCCAGCCGGGCCCCGGGCACCCGCTCGCGCAGCCGGCGCATCGGTTCCACGAGCGCGTCCAGGTCCTTCTCCCGGCTCATCCGTCCGACGTAGACGACCAGCGGGGCCTCCGGATGGCCGTCGGTGAGCCGGGACCGCATGGCGGGGCGGGCGTGTGAGGGGTGGTAGCCGGCGGTGTCCACGGCCTTCGGCCACAGCCCCACGCGGCGGATCCCCACGGAGCGGGCCCGTTCCACCATGGGGCCGGAGGTGCACAGGTTCACCTCGGCCTTGTTGTGGATGAACCGGATCCAGCTCTCCATGGGGTGCCGGGCCCAGCCGACCCGCAGGGACTCGGTGTACGAGGGGACGTCCGTGTGGAAGCTGGCCAGCTGCGGGACGTCCCGCCGGCCCGCGGAGAGGACGCCGTAGGCGGCCAGCCAGACCGGGTTGACGGTGTGCACCAGGTGCGGCCGGAAGGACTCCATCTTCCGGGCGATCTCCGGCGTCGGCATGCCGACCTTCAGCTCGGGGTAGAGCGGTCGCAGCGAGACGCCCCGCACCCGGACCACCTCGTGCCCGGCGTACCGGGCCGGCGGGTGGCCCGGGGCGAACAGCAGGACCTCGTGGCCCAGGTCCGCCAGCTGCTCCAGGGTGCGCACCACGCGGGTGACCACCCCGTCGATCTTCGGCAGGAAGACCTCGGTGAACATCGCGATGCGCATGCGTCTCCTCGGCGGGCGCGCGGAGTCCCGACGGCGCACCGTGCGCACCGCCGTCGGGACCCCGGTCAGGTCACTGGGCGGCGGCGTGCGCCGGCTCGGCCGGTGCCGTGCCCGACGGCGCGTTCTGCGGGACGCCGGCGTGCTGTTCGGCCGTCCACAGCGAGGTGGCCGGGATCTTGGACAGGTCCGCGCGGTCGCGGTACTTCTGGGCGATCTGCTCCACCTCGAGCAGCAGGCCCTCGGAGAGAGTGGTGGGGTTCAGGCCCAGGTCGAGGAACGCGTCGTTGACCACGTGGAGCTCGTTCTCGGCGGACTCCTTGCGCGGGTTCGGCACCATCTGGACCTCGGCACCGGTGATCCGCCCGATCATCCCGGCCAGGTCGCGCACGCGGTGGGTCTCCGTCATCTGGTTGAAGATCTTCACCCGGTCACC
>DATBUG010000358.1:0-2293 GCA_036516315.1 Citricoccus sp. | reverse complement strand
GGACCTCGCCGCGCGTGGCCTGGACGTGGCCGACGTCGAGGAGCGGGTCGGCAAGGGCCTGACCAACCGTCAGCCGCAGGACACCTCCCGGTCGATCTGGAAGATCCTGCGCGTCCACGTGTTGACGATGTTCAACCTGGCCATCGGCGCGTGCGCGGCGGCGATCATCGTGCTGGGCCGCTGGCTCGACCTGGTGTTCTGCGTGGCCGCCGCCGCCAACGTGGTGATCGGTGTGGTGCAGGAGTACTCGGCCAAGCGCAAACTGGACCGCATCGCCCTACTGCACCAGGACGCCGCGCACGTGCTGCGCTCCGGCGAGCGCGTCGAGGTCCGCCTGGAGGACATCGTCCTGGACGACGCCGTGGTGCTGCGGCGCGGGGACCAGGTTCCCGCGGACGGGGTGGTGCTCTCCGCCGACGGCCTGGACATCGACGAGTCGATGCTGACCGGGGAGTCCGACCCCGTGGGCAAGGGCCCCGGTGATGTCGTGCTGTCCGGCTCCGCGGTGCTCTCGGGCCACGGCCTGTTCCGCGTCGCCGCCGTGGGTGCGGACTCCCACGCCTCCCAGCTGGCCATCGAGGCCCGCACGTTCTCCAAGATCCCCTCGGAACTGCGCGGGGCCCTGGACACGGTGGCCACGTGGCTGACCATCGCCCTGGTGCCCATCGTGGCGCTCATCCTCAACGGGCAGGTCCAGGCGATCGGCGGGTGGGCCTACGCCCTGGAGCACGACGCGATAGAGCCGGCCGTGGTGGCCTCCGTCGCAGCGATCACCTCGATGATCCCGCAGGGACTGGCGCTGATGACCACCATCGCGTTCGCCGTGGCCGCGCTGAAGCTGGCCCAGGACCAGGTGCTCATCCAGGAACAGCCCGCGGTGGAGATCCTCGCCCGCGTGGACACCGTCTGCCTGGACAAGACCGGCACGCTCACCGAGGGGCGCATCGTCTTCGACCGGGCCACCGAGCTGGCCACCGCCCCACAGTTGCGCGACGCCGGGACCCGCGTCCTGGCCTGGTTCGGCGCCGATGCGAACGCCAATCCCACGGCCGCAGCGCTGCAGGACGCGTTCCCCGCCGTGCCCGGCGAGGCCCCGTCCGCCCAGGTGCCCTTCGCCTCGGCCCGGCGGTGGTCCGCCGTCGCCTTCGGGGCCCCGGATCACCACGACGCCGGTCATGCACCCTCCAGTGCGGGGGCAGGGGGCGGGACGGACGCCTCGGGCGGCCCACGACCGGACCACGCCCTGCACGGGGCATGGGTGCTGGGTGCACCGGAGGCCCTGCTGGACGGGGCCTTATGGGACGGCACCGACCGGAGCCGGGTCGAACAGCTGTGCCGGGAGACCACCGCGCAGGGGCTGCGCACCATGCTGCTGTGCCGGTCCACGCAACCGGCCGGTGAGGACGCGTGGTTCACGCAGGACGGCCGCGGCGAGCAACTGCCCGGCGCCCCCGTGCCCGTGGCGCTGCTGACCTTCCGGGAGAAGGTGCGGGAGGACGCGCACGAGACCCTGGAGTACTTCCGGGCCCAGGGCGTGCAGCTGAAGGTCCTCTCCGGGGACAACCCCCGCACGGTCGCCGCGGTGGCGCGAGAGGTCGGCATGGACGTGCCCGGGGACGGTTTCGACGCCCGTCACCTGCCGGAGGACGCCGCCGCCCGGCGGGAGGCCCTCGAGGCGCACTCGGTGTTCGGCCGGGTCTCCCCGGACCAGAAGAAGGGCATGGTCAAGGCCCTCCAGGAGGCCGGGCACGTGGTGGCGATGACCGGGGACGGCATCAACGACGCCCTCGCCCTGAAGTCCGCGGACCTGGGCATCGCGATGGGCAACGGCGCCCCGGCCACCAAGGCCGTGTCGCGGATGGTGCTGCTGGACAGCCGGTTCTCGAGGTTGCCGTCCGTGCTGGCCGAGGGCCGCCAGGTCATCGCCAACATGGAACGGCTCGCGCACATGTACCTGACGAAGACCGCCTATGCCCTGTTGTTCGGCGTGGTCTTGGTGAGGTCCACGCTGACGAAGTAGGGGCGGGCGTCCCCCATCGAGTCGCCGGCCACCCATCCGTCGAAGACCGAGGCGCGCCGCTCCTGCACCACCTCGACCGTCAGCTCGAGCGCACCGGTGAGGTCGGCCGTGGGCTGCCACACCAGCGTGGCGGCGTCGCCGTGCTCCAGCGCGGTGCCGGGCTCGGTGGCGACCACCCCATCGGGCTCGACTGCAGCAGCGGTCTCCGTGGAGGGCGTGGGCCGGACCTCGGCCGCACCCCCGCTGCACGACGTCAGCGACGCGGACAGGACC
>DATBUG010000357.1:0-8739 GCA_036516315.1 Citricoccus sp. | reverse complement strand
GGTCGCCGACGTCGGCCCAGTCCCGGCGCATCAGGGTGGTCAGCACGGTGCTGCGGACCAGGTCCCGCTGCCGGGCCTCGCCCGGCTCGCGGTGCCGCGAGGGATGGTGATGGACCCACAGGCGCGGGGCGTGGACGATCTCCCACCCGGCCTCGGCCAGGTCCAGGGCCAGCCGCTCCTCCTCGCCGGGGAAGCGCACCACCGGGTCGAACCCGCCCGCGGCCAGGAACGCCGTGCGGCGCACCATGGCGGCACAGGCGACGAACCCCAGCAGCCGCGGTCCCACGCCGGTCGCCGAGAGTCCGAGGGGCGAGTCCGCGAGCACGGCGTTGAGGGGGTCCGGCCGTTCCTCGGGGCCCACGGCGATGGACGCGGCCACCAGCCCGATGCCGGGGTGGGCGTCGAACAGGTGCTCAGCCTCGGCCAGGGCGCCGGGGGCCCACCACGAGTCGTCGTCGGCGAACGCCACGTACTCCGTGGTGGCCGCGCGGACGCCGACCGTGCGGGCCGCCGCGCCCCGGTTGCGGTCCAGCCGGATCACCCGCACGTGGGGGAACGCGGCCTCGACCGCCTCGGCGCTGCCGTCCGTCGAGGCGTTGTCCACCACGATCACCGGTGCCTCGTGGTGGTGCAGGTGGGCCAGCAGCTCGCGACGCCGGTTCCGGGTGGCGATCACCACCGTGGTCCGGGCCCCGGGTTCGTCCGCCGTGCCGTTCCCGTGCTGCGTCGTCGTCATCGGTTCTCCGTGTTCGAGTCGTCTTCGAGTGCTGGTCCAGTGCTGGTCCGGTTCCGGACGGTGCCCGTCACGGGCGGTCTGTTCACCGTCGAGCCTAGGGGAATGCGGTGACCTGCGGCGGATCGTGGAATGCTGGTGCACATGTCAGACCTGTTTGCCGGCTACGCCGAGGCGCTCGGGCGCAGCGACGCCTGGGACGAGATGTTCGCCCCGGGGTTCTCGCTGCGTTCGGACTACCGACCCGTCGAGCGTGCCCTGGAGCAGCTGTCCCTGGACGACGTCACCTCCCGGGCCGATTCCATGGCGCGGACGTTCCTGGACCGCGGCGTCACCTTCGACTACGCCGGCGAGGAGCGGGCCTGGCCGCTGGACATCGTGCCCCGGGTCATCCCCGCCGACGACTGGGACGTCCTGGAACGCGGGGTGACGCAGCGGGTGCGCGTCCTGGAGGCGTTCCTGGATGACGTCTACTCCACGATGTCCGTGGTCCGCGACGGCGTGGTGCCCCGGTCGCTGATCACCACCAGCGCCCACTTCCACCGCGCCGTCCACGGCTTCCGGCCCGCCGGCGGGGTCCGCGTTCACGTCTCCGGCATCGACGTGGTGCGCGACGCCACCGGGACCTTCCGGGTGCTGGAGGACAACGTCCGGGTGCCCTCCGGGGTCTCCTACGTCCTGGAGAACCGGCGGGCCATGTCCAAGGGCCTGCCCGAGGCGATCGGCTCGGTCAACGTCCGCCCGGTCGAGGAGTACCCCCGGCGCCTGCTGGCGGCCCTGCGCAGGTCCGCGCCCTCGGACATCGAGGACCCCGTCGTCGTCGTGCTCACCCCCGGGGTGTACAACTCCGCCTACTTCGAGCACACGCTGCTGGCCGGGATGATGGGCGTGGAGCTGGTGGAGGGCCGGGACCTGGTCACGCGCGCCAACAAGGTCTACATGCGCACCACGGACGGCGAGCAGCGCGTGGACGTGATCTACAAGCGCATCGACGACGACTTCCTCGATCCGCTGCACTTCCGCTCGGACTCGATGCTCGGGGTCCCGGGCATCGTCAACGCCGCCCGGGCGGGCAACGTGACCATCGCCAACGCCGTGGGCAACGGCGTGGCCGATGACAAGCTGGTCTACACCTACATGCCGGACCTCACCCGGTACTACCTGGGTGAGGAGCCGATCGTGCCCAACGTGGACACCTACCGGCTCGAGGAGCCGGAGGCCCGTGAGGAGGTCATGGACCGCCTGGACGAGCTCGTGGTCAAGCCGGTGGACGGCTCGGGCGGCAAGGGCCTGGTGATCGGGCCGGACGCGTCCCCGGCCGAGCTCGAGGAGCTGCGGCGCAAGGTCCTGGAGGCACCCCGGGGCTGGATCGCTCAGCCGGTCCTGCAGCTGTCGACTGTGCCCACCCTGGCTGGTGGACGGTTCGCGCCCCGGCACGTGGACCTGCGCCCGTTCGCCATCAACGACGGCGACGACGTCTGGGTCCTGCCGGGCGGGCTCACCCGGGTGGCCCTCGAGGAGGGGTCGCTGATCGTCAACTCCTCCCAGGGCGGCGGGTCCAAGGACACCTGGGTGATGTCCCGGGCCGGCGCCGAGGCCCGGTCCCCGGTGGCGGGCGACCCGGAGCCGCAGGTGCACGTGGTCGGGGACGACTGGCCGGAGGAACCGGTCCAGAGTCCCCTGGAGGAGATCGGGCTGCTGCCCGAGCAGCAGCAGCAACAGAAGGAGGCGCCGTGCTGAGCCGCATCGCCGAGTCGCTGTACTGGATCGGCCGCTACGTCGAGCGGGCGGACGGCACGGCCCGCATCCTGGACGTGCACCTGGAACGGCTCAACGGGGCCAGCGCGCACGAGCAGGAGAGCGTCACCCGGGAACTGCTGTCCGTCATGGGCGTGCCCCAGCCGGAGGAGTACACCCTCGGCTCGCTGCTGAGCACCCTGGCGTACTCCCGCACGAGCACCCACTCGGTGGCCGGGTCCCTCGGCGCCGCGCGGGAGAACGCCCGGCGGGCCCGGGAGACCGTGTCCTCCTCGCTGTGGGAGGCGCTCAACACCACCTGGTACGGCCTGGGCCAGCACCGCCGGGACGTCGTGGGTACGTACCGGTTCTGTCACTGGGTGTTCGAGCGCACCGCCATGATCCGCGGGCTGGCGGACTCCACCATGAGCCACGACGAGGCCTGGCTGTTCCTGGAGCTGGGGCGGTCGCTGGAACGGGCGGACATGACGGCGCGGATGCTGGCCACCCGAGAGTCGGAGACCCTGGGCCTGTCCTGGGTGAACATGCTGCGCTGCGCGGGGGCCTACGAGTCCTTCCTGCGCACCCAGCGCGCGACGGTCGGTGAGGAGCACGCCGGGGAGTTCCTGTTGCTGGACCGGTTGTTCCCGCGCTCGGTGCTGCGCGCCCTGCAGGACGCCGAGGACTGCCTGATGTCCCTGGACCCGTCCTACCAGCGGGTGGGGTTCATGGACGACGCCCGCCGGATCGTGGGCGGGATGCGCTCCACTCTGGAGTACTCGACGCCCGACGAGCTGGCCACCTCGCTGCCGCTGTTCCTGCACCAGGTCCAGCTCTCCTGTGCCCGGGCCTCTGAGGCCATCACCACCAAGTACTTTTCCCGCGGGCAGGCACTGTCCTGGGTCGGAGAGGTCTCATGAGCAGGCTGCACATCACGCACCGCACCAGCTACGCCTACAACGGCACGGCCACGACCTCGTACAACGAGGCACGGATGACCCCGGCCACGGACGCCCAGCAGATCACCCTGGAGTCCTCGATCGCGATCACCCCGCGCCAGGCCGTGGCCACCACGTACCGGGACTACTGGGGCACCCGGGTGACGCCCTTCGACGTGCACGTCCCGCACGAGGCCCTCGAGGTCCTCGCCACGGCCACGGTCGAGGTGCACCGCTCCGAGCCGCGGCTGGCGGAGGACGAGCTGGTGGACTGGGCGCGGATGGAGTCCATGGACACCGTCCACGAATTCTCCGACTTCCTGCCGCAGACCCGCCTGTCCGAGCCGGGCGACGCCGCCCGCGAACGGGCCCGCGGCCTGCGGGCCGCCGGCCCGCACGAGACGGCACGCAACGTGCTGGAGTGGCTCGACGACGCGATGTCCTACCAGCCCGGGGTCACCGCCGTGACCTCGGGGGCCGAGGAGGCCCTGGCCACTGGCCAGGGGGTGTGCCAGGACCTGGCGCACATCGGCATCGGCATGATGCGCGCCCTGGGGATCCCGGCCCGGTACGTCTCCGGGTACATCCACCCCCGGCCGTCCGCCGGACTGGGCACGGCCGTGGCCGGCCAGTCCCACGCCTGGCTGGAGTGGTGGGACGGCGCCTGGCACACCTGGGACCCGACCAACTCCACCCCGGCCGGCGACCTGCACGTGCTCGTGGGCCGCGGCCGGGACTACCGCGACGTCACCCCGCTCAAGGGGATCGTCTCCGGCGGCCAGGGCTCGGCGCTGACCGTCGAGGTCAGGATGACCCAACTTGCCTGAGCCGCCCGGCAAGGTCCGACCGGCCCAGGCGCCGGCCGCCGGTCAGGACCGTGCGGTCCCGGCGGCCCGCGCGGCCTTCTCCGGCACGGGGGCGTCGGCGCTGGCGCGCAACCGGCGGTGGTACTCCGCCGCCTCGGTCTGACGGCGTGCCTCCTCGCCGCTGGCCACGTCCATCCGCACGTGCTCCGGCGCGTAGCCCCAGGCGTCCACCAGGTCCTGGGCGTGCGGCCGCAGCCGGTAGGCCAGGCGGTTGATGTACTGCCGCAGGGTGCGGGCCCGCTGCGGTGAGACCCGGTTGGTCTCGAGGAACCACCCCAGGTCCTCCTCGATGAGCCGCAGGGCGAACAGGTCCCGCAGCCACGTCAGCACCTGGCGGGTGTGCTCGTCCTCGACCTTCTCCACGGCCCGGTTGAACGCCTCCCACTGCAGCAGCTCGGCGTGGTTGCGCGCCGCGTCGATGAGCTCGGTCTGGTGACGGTTGAACGTCGCGGCCTGCTCGGCGCGGGACGTGCGCGCCACGGGCAGCAGGGCCTGGGCCACCGCCCCGGTCTTGGTCCGCACCCGGTCCTCGAGCAGGGCGCGCTGGACGTCCGTGTCCTTGAACCAGTTGGCGCTCTTGCGCTCCGAGCCGGCGTCCTGGACGGACTGCACCACGCGCCGCAGCCCCGAACGGTGCACCACCGCGTCCGTGGCCCGGGCCACCACGAACTTGGACAGCGCGCCCACGGAGAACCCGGACAGCTCCTTGGAGTAGTCCGCCAGCAGGCGTTTGCCCACCAGCTGCAGCAACACGTTGTTGTCCCCTTCGAACGTCACGTAGACGTCGAGGTCCGCCCGCAGCGAGGTGAACCGGTTCTTGACCATGAACCCGGCACCGCCGCAGGCCTCGCGGCACTCCTGCAGGGTGTCCAGCGCGTTCCAGGTCGCCAGCGGCTTGATCGCCGCGGCGAGCGTCTCCAGCTCCTGGCGGTCCTCGTCGGTGTCCGACTCGCCGGAGAACACGGCATGGAACTTCTCCAGCAGCTCGTTGGCGGCGAACGCGTCCGCGTAGGTGCGGGCCAGCCGGTCGATCAGGCGCCGCTGGTGCAGCTGGTAGTCGAGCAGGACCTCCTCGTGCGTGTCCGAGGTGGCGTTGAACTGCCGCCGTTCGTTGCCGTAGGTGATGGCCCCCTTCAGGGCCAGCGCCGAGGCCGCGGCGCCGGACAGGGCCAGCGAGACCCGGCCCTGGACCAGGGTGCCGATCATCGTGAAGAACCGCCGCCCGGGGGAGTCGATGGGGGAGGAGTAGGTCCCGTCCTCGGCCACGGATCCGTACCGGTCGAGCAGGTGGGTGCGCGGGACGCGGACGTGGTCGAAGTGCAGCCGGCCGTTGTCGATGCCGTTCAGCCCGCCCTTCAGCCCGTCGTCCTCACCCCCGATACCGGGCAGGAACCGGCCCTGCTCGTCCCGGAGCGGGACGAAGAAGGCGTGCACCCCGTGGTTCACCCCGCGGGTGATCAGCTGCGCGAAGACGACCGCGGCCCGGCCGTGCAGGGCCGCGTTGCCGAGGTAGTCCTTCCAGGCCGCCTTGAACGGCGTGTGGATCTCGAACTCGTCCGTCTCCGGCACGTAGGTGGCGGTGGTGGCCAGGGAGGACACGTCTGAACCGTGGCCGATCTCCGTCATCGCGAAGGCCCCGGGCAGCGTCAGGTTCATGACGTCCGGCAGCCACTTCTCGTGGTGCTCGCGGGTGCCCAGGTGCAGGATGGCGGCACCGAACAGGCCCCACTGCACGCCGGACTTGATCTGCAGCGAAGGGTCGGCGCTGACCAGTTCGATGAACGCGGCGACGTTCCCGCCGTGGTTGTCCTCGCCGCCGAAGCGGGCCGGGAAGGCCTTCTGCACGGCGCCGAGCTCGACGAGCCGGCCCAGCTGCCCCAGCACCCGCTCGCGGTGCTCCTCCATGGGCAGGCCCTCCACCTTGTGCAGGCGGGGGTCCTTGACGTTCTCGCGCGCCTCGCGCCGCTCGGCGGCCCACCGGCCCAGCAGCAGCTCCTGCAGCGTGACCGTGTCCAGGCCACCGGGCTCGGCCGGCGTGGCGGCGCTCGAGGGCGGAACGGGGGCGGTCGCGGTGTCCGCTGCCGCCGTCGGGGGGACGGTGCCGCCGCCCGGTGTGTCCGCGGACGGGGTGGTGACGGCAGGGGTCTCGGGGGTGGTGGTCATGACGTCTCCTGTCGGGGAGTGTGGGAGGGGGAGCGTGGGGCGTAGGTCCCGGCCAGTCCGGCCGTGAGCCACGCGGTGATGGTGTGGGCGAGCCGGTCGGCGTCGGGCCGGCCGGGGCCGTCAGGGGCGGCCAGCCAGGTCTCCCCGGCGGAGCGGACCATGCCGATCGCGGCGCGCGGCCAGTACCAGGTGGCGGAGTCCTGCGCCGGGTCCCGGCCCTGTTGCCGCAGATAGGCCCGGAAGTGCACGTCCATCACGGCGGCGATGCGGTCGAAGAAGTCCGCCATCGCCGCCGGCTGGGCCTCGTTGCGTCCGGAGCCCTCCGCCGCCTCCGGTGGCAGGCGCGTGGAGAAGGCGTACACGTTCGGGGAGGACTCCGCGAGCCGCAGGTAGACCGAGACCATGGCGTAGAGCCCGTCGAGGGCGTTCTCCGAGGTCTGTGCCGCGGCCAGCAGCTCGCGTTCCATGAACTCGATGGCGCGCTGGCCCACGGCGACCTGCAGGCCATTCTTGTCCCCGAAGTACCGGTAGAACACGCTCTTGGACGTGCCGGCATGTCCGGCGATCTCGTCCATCGAGGCCTGCGGACCCAGGTCGTGCACCGCACGGCGGGCCGCCCGGATCAGCTCACTGCGGCGCTGCTGGCGGTGCCGGTCCCAGCGCGTGCTGCGGCCGTCCGCCGGCGACCCGGACGCGCCGGGCGTGGCGGTCGGTGCGGGGCTGCGTGCCGGCCGTCGCCGGCGGCCCTCGGATGCGGTGTTCACGATACCGAGCGTATCAGGTACTGTGGGTTGCAGTAACCCACCTCACACGAACCACCCACGGCACGCCGTGGTCTTCCGAAGGGATGTCCATGACCGAGAACACCGAGCAGACGACGAACGGCGGCACCGGCACCCCTGCGGTGGCCGGTGGATCCCTGCGCGCGGCAGTGGTGATCGGCGGCAACCGCACGCCCTTCGCCCGCTCCCACGGCGCGTATGCGGACGCCGGCAACAAGGACCTGCTCACGGCCGCGCTGAACGGCCTGGTGGCCCGGTTCGGGCTGCAGGGTGAGCGCATCGGTGAGGTCGCGGCCGGCGCCGTCATCAAGCACAGCCGGGACTTCAACCTCACCCGCGAGTCCGTCCTGGGCACCGTGCTGGACCACTCGACGCCGGCCCACGACGTTCAGATCGCCTGCGCCACCGGGATGGAGGCGATCGGCGGTCTGGCGAACAAGATCCGGCTGGGTCAGCTCGACTCGGCGATCGGTGGGGGCGTGGACAGCATCTCGGACGCCCCGATCGTGTTCAACGACGCGGCCCGGTCCGTGCTGATGGAACTCAACCGCGCCCGCAGCACGCGGGACCGCCTCAAGGCGGTCCTGAAGTTCCGGCCCGGGCACCTGGCCCCGGAGGCGCCCGGCACGGAGGAGCCCCGGACCGGGCTGTCCATGGGTGAGCACCAGGCCCGCACCACCCACCGTTGGGGGATCACCCGCCAGGCGCAGGACGAGCTGGCGCTGGCCAGCCACCACAACCTGGCCGCAGCCTACGAGCGCGGGTTCTTCGACGACCTGGTCACCCCCTTCGGCCCGCTGACGCGGGACAACAACCTGCGCCCGGACGCCACCCTGGAGAAGCTCGCCTCCCTCAAGCCGGCCTTCGGCCGCGACCTGGGCGAGGAGGCCACCATGACCGCCGGCAACTCCACGCCGCTCACGGACGGGGCCTCTGCCGTGCTGCTCGGCTCCGAGGACTGGGCGGACGAGCGCGGCCTGCCGGTGCTGGCCGATTTCGTCGACTTCGAGACCGCCGCCGTGGACTTCGTGGACGGCGACGAGGGCCTGCTGATGGCGCCGGCCTACGCGGTGGCCCGCCTGCTGCGGCGCCAGGGACTCACCCTGCAGGACTTCGACTACTACGAGATCCACGAGGCCTTCGCCGGTACCGTGCTGGCCACCCTCACGGCCTGGGAGGACGAGGAGTTCTGCCGTGAGCGCCTGGGCCTCGACGCGCCGCTGGGCCCGATCGAGCGCGACCGCCTCAACGTCAACGGCTCCTCCCTGGCCGCCGGGCACCCGTTCGCCGCCACCGGCGGACGGATCGTGGCCTCGCTCGCGAAGGCGCTGGACGAGCGCGGCTCCGGCCGCGGCGTGATCAGCATCTGCGCGGCCGGTGGCCAGGGCGTCGTCGCGATCCTGGAGAAGTAGTCGATGAGCGATCGGTACTCACAGCTGGTGCGGATGCCCGTCGCGGGCACGGTGGCGAAGCGGATCGGGCTCCCGCAGCCGGTCGAGCTCGAGCGCGGCCCGGGTGAG